>JBBSHP010000386.1:0-5249 GCA_038232555.1 Bryobacterales bacterium | reverse complement strand
GTGCAGGGAGCCTTTGACCTTAACCCGGAATATCTTAGTCTTGTGCTGAAGGCGGTCCCCAGACTGAAGCTGCTGCGCGATTTTGGTGTTGCTGGCATCGTCAAATCTCACCACAGATCCATCTGTCATGCGGAGTGCAAACGCCGTAGTGTTCTGTGCGACCCGGCAACCTGCGTTCATGCCTTTGGCCACGTCGCCATCGTTCCCGGCTGAGTCGGCTGCGGAGTTGCGCCCGGCGCGGTTAGCAG
Source organism: Bryobacterales bacterium (assembly GCA_038232555.1). Classification (GTDB taxonomy): domain Bacteria; phylum Acidobacteriota; class Terriglobia; order Bryobacterales; family Bryobacteraceae; genus JBBSHP01. The sequence continues at coordinate 5,001 of JBBSHP010000386.1, read as the reverse complement.
CATCGTTCTCTCCGGTGTTGTTGATTGTGGCCTTCCCGCGAGTGTCCTTGTCGTCAATCGGAGGAGTAGTGGTACGCGCGAGGGGATCATCGTTTTTCCGGACTACGGGCGTGCCACGGTCAGTGGTACGCGCCATTTGATCGGATGATTCCGTTTTCTTAGGCCGGTCTGCCTCATTCTGGGTCTGCTCATACGTCGTATTCTTCTCGCGCGTAGACACTGCGGTCTTGCGTGGCATCCCTGCCTCCGCCGTCGCGCTCGATTGACAAGACGCAGCCACCAGCAGACCGGACCACGATTGGGCACGAGGCGCACCTTCCTGACCTACTAAAAGAACTGCAGTCAGGGGAACCAATGCTCCAATCGATAAAAATTTTTTCATAGATTTCTCCTTTGAAGCCGAGTGCTTACTCTCCTCATCGTGCAATTATTAGGCCAAAACTACACTGGGAGTAGTCTCCCGGGCTTCTCAGTCAGGAGTTTCCGTTAAGCTACTCTTACTTGTAGTGGCTCGGCGGAGAGCAAATTAAGTAACCTTACTTACGATAAGTTCCCAGCTACGCGCAATCCAGTACCAAAGGGAAGTACCTTCAGAGTTTTAATCTCAAAATTTTCGCCCCACCTACTATGCAATCATCGCGATCTCGTGTAGAATTCATATTAGCTCAGGCCAGAGAGCAATCTTTCCTTGGAGGAGGAGTTTTACACTATATGAAAAAATTAGCTTTACTCGGCTTCACAGCCTTAACCTTTGCCGGATTAACACAAGCCAACATTGTGCCTAATTTGTCATTGACGCAACCGACCGCACTCGGTGGTGGGTTGTTTAATTTCGCATACACCGCAACCGTCGATGCACAGCAACGGTTGGACCCAGCGGCGACCAATCCGCCCAACTTGGCGTGTAATCAGGGAACAGCGGTATGCAATCCCCCAGGCACGTTTTTTACTATCTATGATTTCGGCGGGTTTCAATCTGTTGGTGCCATGCCCGCGAACTTTACTGCCCAGGTGAACTTGGTCGGGGTAACTCCGGTCAATAATGGTACACCCATCACAGCGGGTGATAGCCCGACTATTCAAAACGTAACATTTAACTATAACGGTCCGGTAATTGCCGGACCACAGGGGCTTGGAACGTTCAATATCGTATCTAACTTGGGTGGACAGAAGCTCGGGCAATTTGCGGCTCAGGCTACCAACAACAACAGAGATTCGATCGCCTTTAATCAGGCAGCCCAGAACGTCGGACAGGTTGGTGTTCCGGCCGGCGTTGGGAACGTTCCCGAGCCGGGTTCGATGATGTTGATCGGTGGCGGTCTAGTCGGTTTAGCACTATTGCGTCGTAAGCTGGTTCTTTAACGGCACTGTTTTGAGTCTAGCGTAGTACCGGGGTCGGCGACTTAGGTCGTCGGCCCTTTTTGTTATTACTACGATGTATTTTCGATGGGGCCGGTCCTGCCGCAAGAGGGCTCGGGTGCAAGCTTGGATGGGCCCGGGCAGTGACGCTCTCTCTCCTTCGGACACTCCTCCAAAGGCTATTCGCGGATCCTGCTACTTCTTCCCGCCCAGGTAGTACCGCACAGCCGGCGTGACCAGCAGCGATAACACCATAGAAGCCACCAAGCCGCCGATGACAGCAATAGCCAACGGTTGCAGCATTTGAGAACCGGCTCCGAGCGCTAGCGACAGCGGAATCATGCCCGCCATGGTTGCCAAAGCGGTCATCAGGATGGGTCGCAATCGCCGCTCCCCAGCCAGAATCATGGCCTGTTCGGGAGCCACCCCCTCTGCACGGAATTTTTGATCGGCATCCAACAGCAGAATGCCGTTTTTCGCCACAATACCGATCACCATAATAAGCCCCATAAAGGACGAGATGTTGAAGGTGGTCCGGGTTACCAGCAGCGCCAGGAACACGCCGGAAGTGGACAATAGCGCGGAGGCGAGGATCGCAAGCGGAGCGGCGAAGTTGCGGAACTCGAAGAGCAGGACCGTAAAAACCAAAACGATTGCCAGGACCAGAACCACAACCAGGTCGTGGAAGGAGCGTTGCTGTTCAGCGTACGCGCCTCCGTATTCCAAACGTATGGACGAAGGTACGTGCAGCGCAGCGACGGCTTTCTTGACCTGGGCGATACCCGCCCCGAGATTCAGGCCTTCCAGGCGCGCTGAGACGGAGATGTCGCGCTGCAGGTTCTCTCGGCGGATCTCGGTCTGGCCGGGCACCTCGGTATAGTCTGCCAGCGAGCCGAGCGTGGCGGTCTTTCCCGCCGATCCCACCAGCAGCGTGTTGCGAATGGCTTCGGTGCTGGCACGGGTCTCTTCCGGGAACCGAACCCGAATCGTGTAGGCCCGGTCGTTCAGAATAACCGGGGAGGCGGCCGGCTCGCCTTGCATGATGGCGCTGGCATCTAACTCCAGCTCTTCCGCCGTGAAGCCGGCCCGTGCCGCAATACTCGTATTCACCTTAAATTCGATCGCAGGACCGCTAATCGTATTGTCAATCCCGTTGAGGATGTCCACCACCCCTGGAATTTTCTTGATGGCGTCGGCAATCTTCGGTCCCCATTTGGCCAACAGTGCCGGATCTTGCGAAAACAGCTTGATCTGGACCGGCTCTGGAGCACTGGTCAAGTCGCCGATCATGTCCTGAAGCAGTTGGATAAACTCCACTTGGAGCATGGGTTCCTGCTCGGCCACTTTCCCACGGGCCTCTGCGATCACCTGGTCCACGCTGCGGCGTCTCCCGGCTTTCAACTTCACCGTCACGTCGCCTGTGTTTGCCTCCGTGACGGCGGCCAAACCTAATTGCAGGCCCGTGCGGCGCGTTGTGCTTTCCACTTCCGGTATGGTGTGGAGCATCTTCTCGACCGACGACGTGACACGGTTGGTCTCGGCCAGCGACGATCCCGCTGGCATGATGTAATCGAGAATAAAGCCGCCCTCGTCCATTCCGGGCAGCAGATCGCTGCCGAGCGAGCGGTAACAGAAGAAGGAGCCCACCACCAGCACGGCGCAGAACAGCGTGAGCGCCACCGGCCGTTCCAGGGCGAAGCGGAGCAGGCGCTCGTAACTTTTCACCAGCCTGCCCATCAAACCTGAATGTTCACCTGAATGTTCAGGGGTTCCCGCTTCCGGCTTCTCACCCTCTCCGCCCGGTCTTTGTCGCAGTAGATAGTGGCTTAGAGTCGGAGTCCACGTCAGGGCCAGAGCCAGTGACGTGATCAAGGCAGTTGCCACTGTGACGGCCAGAGCCCGGAAGAATGTACCGGTCACGCCGGAAATCGAGATAAGCGGCAGAAAGACTACAATCGGCGTGATCGTGGACCCAATGAGTGGCGTCCTGATTTCGCGCATAGCGCTGCGAATCGCGTCGGCCCGGCTCTGACCGGCGTCACGGTGCAGGACGATGTTCTCCACCACTACAATCGCGTCGTCGATCACCAGGCCCACCGCTGCCGCCAGACCGCCCAGCGTCATCAGGTCGAAGCTCTCCCCCAGCAGGCGCAGAGCGATAAATGTGATCGCGATCGTCGCGGGAATCACGAGTGCCGCAACCAGTGAAGTTCCCCAATCGCGCAGGAACAGCACCAGTATGATCCCGGCCAACACCAGCCCGATCAGAATGGCATCCCGAACACTCGAGATGGATGCCCGCACCAGTTCCGACTGATCGTAGAATGGCGTGATCTGGACGCTCCTCGGCAAAGTCTTTCGAATCTCGGCCATCTCGGCATGAACCAGGTCCGCCACCGCAACCGTGTTGCTGTCCGGCTGTCTGTTAATGTTCAGCAGGACAGCCGGCTTGCCGCCCGCAGTCACAACCGTGTAAACGGGTCTCACGGACGGGTGCACTGCCGCGATATCCCCGATACGCACCGGCAGCCCGGCTGGCGTAGACCTGAGCACGATAGCGCCGATCTCCTCAGGAGTCCGCGCCTGGCCGCTCACCAGCCCCAGCACTAGCTGATGATTGCTCTCGATCAATCCTGGTGAGTCCATCAAATTGCTGCGCTTAACGGCATCCAGGATGTTCGGGATTGTCACCCCGGTTTCGACGAGCTTAGCCGGGTCGGGGCGGACCTCAAATTCCGGTTCCTGCCCTCCTTGGATCACAATCGCACCCACTCCACTCAACCGGTTGAGGCGGGGCTTGAGGTCGTAAGTGGCCATCTCCCACAAACGGGTTTGCGATACGCTGTCTGAGGTAAGGCCATAGCCCAGGATCGGAAACGCGGCGAAGGTCAGCCGGTTCACCGTGATCTTTGCAGTGCTGGGGATAGTCCCTTGCACCCGCGCCATGGCCGCGTTGACCAAAGTGAGCGTCTGGAACATATCCAGATTCCAGTTGAAAAACAGATCCACTTCGGCCGATCCGCGACTGGTCACCGAAGTCACTCGATCCAGTCCCTGGACGGTACGCACGGCCTCCTCAATCGGACGGGTCACCGTCACCAGCATCTGATCGATCGGCGCAACCCCATTGTCGATGCCGACTACGATACGCGGAAAATTAGTAGAGGGAAAAACTGAGATGGGAATCGTGAAAGCGAGATAGCTGCCGGCGGCGATTAAGGTCAGGATGACGAATATGATCGATTTGCCGTAAAGCGCGCTCCAGTGCTCCCCTTGGGGTACGTCCGTTCTGGGGGGCTCAATCATTTCTCGTCAGCATCCGGCTTCTTGACGGGACTCGGCTTTTCATCATCCTTGTCTTTGCCCTTGTCTTTTTCGTCTTTCTCTTCTTTGCCGCCCAGCGTCACTTTGGCGCCGTCAGCTAGTCCAAGACCCCCCACCGTTACTACTTTTTCGCCCGGCTTCAGCCCTTTCAGGATCTGTACTTTGTCGGGCTCCCGAACGCCAATCTCGATTTTGCGTTCCTTAGCGATGGAGTCCGCGCCCACCACCATGGCGATGCTGCCCCCTTCCTGAGAAGGCAACACCGCCTCCGGCGGAATAACAACGGCGTCTTTGATCGTCTCCGCCACCACCCTGAGC
>JBBSHP010000385.1:0-5252 GCA_038232555.1 Bryobacterales bacterium | reverse complement strand
TCACTGAGCCGAGCAGCAACGGCCGAGCCAGGATATTTGCCGCTGCCACCGCATCCTGAATCGCGAGGTTGATGCCGACGCCCCCAATAGGAGACATGGCATGAGCCGAATCGCCGATGCATAGCAGCCCCGGGCGCGACCAGCGCCGCAAGCGGTCGATCGATACCGAGAGCAGTTTGACATCGTTCCAGTCCTTAAGTTCCTCCACCCGGCCGCGCAGGAACGGCGCCACGCTCACCAGCGCTTCCCGGAACGCCGGCAGCCCCTGTCGTCGAATCTCTTCGAACGCTCCCTTCGCGATTACGTAAGCGCACTGCCAGTAATCGCCGCGATCCAACGTGACCAGCAACTTGCCGCCGCGGATACGGCCCAGCGTTTCCGTTGGGTCGCCAGCCTCCCGCGCCACCCGCATCCACAACACATCGATGGGGGCCCCTAGATCCAACACCGCCAATCCGGCCTTTTCACGAACCGTAGAATGCCGGCCGTCCGCTCCCACCGTCAAGTCGGCCCGCACTTCCATACAACCCTCCGGCGTCCGCGCCCTCACCCCCACCACGCGGCCTTTTTCTTCGAGCACATCGGTCACCTCCGCATCCATCTGCAAATGAAATTGCGGGTAGCGCCGGCCTCTCTCGGCGATGAAGTTCAGGAACTCCCATTGCGGCATGAATGCGATGAACTTGCAGTGGGTGGGCAGGTGAGAGAAATCCGCCACCTGCACCGTGAAGTCCCCCACTTGAGCGCCCACCTGCGGAAGTTCTTGATGGGGCCTCTGCAGAAATTCATCCAGGATTCCAAGCTCGTACATAATTTCAAGCGTGGAAGGATGGATCGTGTCTCCGCGGAAATCGCGCAGGAAATCGCCGTGCTTCTCAAGCACCAGCACCTCGACTCCAGACCGGGCCAGCAGGAAGCCGAGCAGCATGCCCGCCGGTCCTCCACCGACGATGCAGCAGCGTACGTTCATGGTTGCTTCCCACCCTGGGCGCACATCTTGGCCAGGTAATCGTTTTTCAGGTATTCACGAATCGGCAGCATGAAAAGTTTCTTCCGCCGATCATTCAGTCCCGCTGGATCGTCGACCCGAGCCAGTACCGGCTTACCGTGCTGGCACTCAATCTGACTACCCCAGTACTGCGGTTTACCTAAACCTAACTGCACCCGGTCGTACAGATATGCGTAATCGCTCATCGACGCATCGTTAGCTTTGGCGGCCTTCTCCAGTGCCGGGAGCAGCCGTCGTTGTATCTCAGGCGTCTGATGCTGGACCAGGAGCCAGAAGTTGTGCGCCGCCTCGTTACCTGCCAGAGATTGGGTCACCCACCCATACTGACCATAGATCCGAAGCACCTCGGGACGATTCTTCGCGTCTGCCGCCTCCATACGCGCAGCATCCAGGGCCAGCCGCGCTTCCTGTTCCTCCTCCACCATCACGCGCAGTTGCTGGCGAAGCGCGCGAATGTCGTCGCTATAGGGCCGTTCGGAAAGCCTGCTCGCAAGAATGACCGGGCTGCCGTCCGAGGATCGCTCCAAGGTCCAGGGCCGCATGCCCTCCATCGCCAGCGTCGCGCGATTGTGGGTCACTAGCGTCATCACAAAGAGATCATCGTCGATCGTGAGATCGAGTCGTCCCGGCCCGGGCGTTGCTTTCTGAACGGGAAGAGTGACCTGATCCGGACCGGTCGCCGTGATCGTGCCGTCCTGATCGATCGATAGCTGGGTGGGTTTAATGAGCCATCCCGCGACCCGCCCTCCGTGGTTGGTGAGGGAGAGCTTGAAAATGTTATCGCCGTTCACACGCAGCACCCACGTACCGTCGAAGGCAGAGGGTTGCTGCGCTGCCGACAGCCCCACCATCGCAACAAGTAAGGGGAAGCCGCGCACCGGAATTACCGCGGCAGCGCGTCTCGAACGGGCTTCCCCGCTTTCTCCACGGCCGCGTTGTAATCTTCGCCTAACAGGGCGGCCAGTGTTGCCGCGATCTGACTTTGCGTCACCCCTTCAACCTCCGACCGTTCACCCAGCGCCGGCGTGTCCGGCCCGAGGAACGCCATCCAGATGCTCTTGGTATCGGGCAGCTTCTGGCCGTGGCTCCTCCAGTCCACCGGAGCGAGTCCCCGGCCATGATCCACCGCCAGGATCAGCGAAGTGTTTCCACGGGTCTCTGGCATCGACTGCGCTGTTTCCCAAAGTTCTTTTACATATTGGTCGAAGCGGTGCGCCGACTTGAGATATAACTCATACTTGCCCTCGTGCGCCCACTCATCGGTGTCTCCCAGCGATAAAAACAGAACGCGTGGTTTATGTAGCTTGTAATATTCGAGCGCGGTGTGGAACGTGATGCCATCAAAGGGTTCGCCCTCCCACATGCCGGTTTCGGTTTTCAGCCGGTTCAGTAACTCGATCTTCGGTGTCACGGGTGAAGCGGTCAACGGCTCGTATCCAGCGTTCACCATCAAACCGGATCGGCCTGCGTTCAAGATGAACGGAAACACATCCCAGGATCCGAACGCGGCCACCTTTCCTGCAAACGACGGCTTCCGGTTCAGCCATTCCAGCACCGTCACGTTCGGGTTAGGGACTTTGTCGTTACTGTGGATCCGAGCGTCCGGGAACCCGGAGAGCGTCTCGTTGTAGCCGGGATAAGAGAAATTCATGCCGTTGGTGACGTCGGCGTCCGAGCCAAGCTCGCGATTGCCATAAATCTGGCCCTTCTTCGCAATCTCGCCCCATAGGAATGGCAAGAGAGCCTCGCGGCGGGCCTGGGGAGTTTCGCGCCAGAACTCACGTCGCAGTCCCTCTACATTCGAGACACCGCTCTCCTTGTTCAACAGTCCCGCATCGGCGCCGCTGAATACGTCTTGCCAGCGCAGCCCGTCGGTCATCACCAGGATGATGTTCTGCGTCTTTCGCGACGAGCTCTGGCCCGCACACGTAAGTGCCAACGCCAACCCGATCACAACTGAAAAGGTGAACCTCACTCTAAAGGTGAACCTCACTCTCAAACCTTTCTTCTGCATATCTACATTCCTTCAGTCAGCCACCCGCCGAGCACGGGGCCAAGTAGCATTTGTCAGTTGGGGATCCTCTGTAGGTACCGTTGTATGCGCCTGCGGTTTTCTACAAGGTCAGGCCAATACCGGCTCGCTCAGAAATCCACCCTCAAATTGAACTGAATAACACGGCTGAGACCTCGCTGGCTGGTCACCCGTCCGAAATTGTTGTTCGTCGGATCGGTGTTGGGCTTGTCAAAATTCGTGTGGTTGGTCGCGTTCAGCAGGTCCACTGCGAAACTGGTGTTCAGCCGCTCGTGAATATGGAAGTTGCGCTTCGCCTTAACATCCCAGTTGCGGATCCCGTCTGCACGAACAACGTCTAAGCGAACCGGGAACACGCGGGTCTGGAAGGTGCCGGGCTGGTTACCCGACCGGCCTTCAAATCCCTGGAAGCCCTGCGGAACAGGTCCGGCGCCTTTGTAAGCGATGCTTGGGTCGAACCACACATGGATATCTTGACCATGCACTGCATCATGATTGAGGAGCTTACCAAGATTGTCCAGATCGCCATAGAAAAAGCGGTTTCCCCAATCAATCGGCGGCCCAGTCTGCCGTTGATATACCCAGCTTGCTTGCCAGCCGCCCAGAATATGCTGCAACGGTCCGCTTTTCAGGAACTGCTTTCCTTTTCCGAACGGAAGCTCATAGATTGCCGTCCAGACGAAACGATGCGGTAGAACCAGATCGTTGGGCCGGCTGGAGAGGCGGGTGTCGAACTCATTCAGATAGTAATCCTGCTTTTCGCTATTGGCGTAGGTATAGAGGACCGCGGTCTGAAAGCCCCGTGAGAACCTCTTCTCAAATTGCACCTCCACATCGTGATAATTGACCGAACCTCGCGAATCGCTGAAATCGTTACCAGGCCGAAGTCCATTGAAATTGTTAATCTGTGGAAACGCGCGCAGCAGTTGATGCTTCCGAATGGTGGAGCTCGTAAAAAATCCCTGGGTCCCGAGATACTTGTACAAGACTGGATTCGAGCTTTGCAGCTCAGGGTAGTTTTTGATATTGAATGGATTCGGCACGTTCTTGTTCAGGTCGTCATCCAAAGCCTGGTTCCGCGTGTTTCCGGTTGCCCAGTATTGCGAGGGTAAGAAGTCGATTCGCTGGTTGACCGGAATACGCGCAAAGGCTCCGTTGTAGGACACTTCTATCACCATATCCTTGCGGATCTCGCGCTGCACACCGAAGCGCCACCGCTGCTGGCCCGCCGGGCTGTAGTTGCGCGGCACATACGAAAAGCCGCGGCCAAACCGGATCTCCGGTCCAATTTTATTGCCATACGGAGTATCGAAACGGGTTCCATCCGCGCGCACCGGGAACGGATCTGCCAGCGGCGTCCGGCCCTGCGTCAGGTTGGCGGCGCTGCCCACACCGCAGCAGAAAGTCAGCCCCTGGTCGTTGGTCAACGTCGTGCCCGTAGCTTGACTGAAGCCGTCCTGCCCTGGCCGGTCGTTAGTCACGTTGAAAGTGTCATAGTACGTGCCGTACCCGGTCCGAATCACCGTCTTGTCGTTTAGCGAATACACCAGGCCGATGCGCGGCATGAAATGGTTTACGCCATTGGTCCAGGTATTCGTGCCGTTGTCGCCGAGATAATACGACCCGCCCAGAACTTTGAACTGGTTCGCCGGAAGTTCATTGAGCGGATTAGCGGCGTAAGCAGCCTGCACCGCATCGGTGAACGGAAGCTTCGCATTGAAATCAAAGCCGCCGCCCAGTCCGCGATTGAACCGCTCGCTTGTGCCGCCTTCATGCTCAAACCGGAGCCCCACGCTCAGCGTCGCTCGGGGATGGATGCGCCAATCGTCTTGCAGGTACAGCGACCTCCATGGTGTTTTCCAGTAACCTGAATCGTTCGTATCGATGCTGATCCCGGAGGGTAAACCCAGCATAAAGGCGGCCCATTCCAGTCCTGTATTCGAGGCGGTACTGGTGTTGTCAGCCGCTTTGGTGAATGTGTTATTAAACGTGAAATTCCCGCTGGTGTTCCCCGGGCCCGCGGAAGTGTACCAGTAGCGGCGCTCTTCAAAACCATACTTCAAGGAGTGACGGCCCAACATCGATGTCACCTGCGCTTTGGCCTCACCTACAGTCCCCCGCGCGCCGATTGCCGGATAGCTGGCGCCCACGCTCTCCAGGTTGCTGAAGCTGATGCGAGGCAGTTCGTGCAGATCGCCGGCTTTCTGATCG
>JBBSHP010000384.1:0-5253 GCA_038232555.1 Bryobacterales bacterium | reverse complement strand
CGCTGGTGACGCGCTTCCTCGACTTCGCCCGGCCTTTGGCAGTTCGCCCCGAGCTAGCCGATATCACTGAGGTTTTGGACAAGGCCATTGACGAGATCACCAGACGTCAGCCTCCCCTCGATATCACGATTTACAAGAATTACTCTCCCGACATACGGCCTTTCCAGCATGATCCGGAATTGATGCGGAGCGTCTTTCACAATCTGTTGTTGAACGCGGCACAGGCCAGCCCGCCCAAGGGATCCGTCACGGTGAAGACACGCTCATTGGATGGCATGGTAGAGATAGCTGTGATCGATTGCGGTTCGGGAATCGACAAGAAGCACTTGGACAATATCTTCAACCCGTTCTTTACGACCAAAGCGCAGGGTGTCGGCCTGGGCTTGGCGATCGTGTCTAAAATAATCGACGAGCATGGCGGCAAGATCGCGGTGGAGAGCGAGGCAGGCAGTGGCACCGTCTTCCGGGTCTATCTTCCCGCTATTTTGTAAGGACAGCTCCGGAGAACTTCCCTGATGGCGACCATTCTGGTAATTGAAGACGAAGAGAAACTGCGGCGGGTGATTGAGCTGCAATTGCGCACGGCGGGCTTCGAGGTGGAGCAAGCCGGTTCGGCTGAAGGAGCCTTGCAACTGTGCGAAAAGGCTGACCTGATCCTGACCGATCTACGTCTGCCGGGGCTCAGCGGGCTGGAGTTGCTGGGTCAGCTACGGCGCCAGAACCTGCTCACGCCAGTGGTTGTGATGACAGCGTTTGGAAGCATAGAGACTGCGGTCGAGGCCATGCGGGCCGGAGCGGTGGATTTTCTTCCCAAGCCATTTTCCCTGGATCATCTGATGGCGGTGGTCAACAAGGCGCTCGAGCTAAAAAATCTGCGCACCGAAAACCGCCAACTACGTGAGGAGTTGGGCACGCGTTATGAGTTCGATAATCTGATCGGACGCAGTCAGGCCATGCGCGAGATCTTTGCCACGATCATCCGCGTCGCCCCGACCAGGGCGACTGTGTTGCTGGCCGGCGAAAGTGGGGTAGGCAAAGACATGATTGCCCGCGCCATCCATCATCATTCCCCGCGCGACGGGCGGCCATTCGTCAAGATCAACTGCACAGCGCTTCCGGAGAATCTGATGGAGAGCGAACTGTTTGGCTATGAGAAGGGCGCATTCACGGGTGCGAACGTGAGCAAGCCGGGCAAGTTCGAGCAGGCTGATACGGGCACCGTATTCTTGGATGAGATCGGCGACGTGCCTCCGTCCATTCAAGTCAAGCTGCTGAGGATCCTGCAGGAGCGCGAATTCGAGCGGTTGGGCAGCAATAAGACCAAGCACATCGACGTCCGCGTCTTAGCTGCCACCAACGTGGACTTGCGAGCGGCCCTGGAGAATGGGACCTTCCGCGAAGATCTGTTCTACCGGCTCAACGTCTTACCGATCGACATCCCACCGCTGCGCGAGCGAAAGGAAGACATCGCTTTTCTGGCCGAACATTTCGTCAAGAAACTCGCGAAGGACCTGGGAAGCCCCGTTCAAAGCATCTCGGAATCCGCAATTCACAAACTACAGGATTACTACTGGCCCGGAAACGTGCGGGAACTCGAGAACGTGATGGAACGCAGTATGGTATTGACTTCGCACTCCACGCTCGAGCCGGATGACATCAAGCTGGATCTGCAGCCGCGCTCGAGAGTGCAGCAGGTGGGCAATTTCCTGCCGGAAGGCATGACTCTCGATGCTTACGAGCAGTCCATCATCCGCGAGGCGTTAAAACGCGCGAACGGAAACAAGAGTCAGGCGGCGCGCTTGCTGGGTTTAACCCGAAACGCCCTGCGCTACCGCCTTTCGCAGATGGGAATGGAGGGCTAACGATCAGTGGCCACGCGGCGTGAAGTCCAGCGATGCGGAGTTCATGCAATAGCGCAAGCCGGTTGGTTTCGGACCATCGGGGAATACGTGCCCCAGGTGCCCGGAGCAGCGCGTGCACTCGATCTCGTCCCGCTGCATGCCCAAGCTGGTGTCAGACGCTTGTTTCACGTTCTCTTTCGCAATCGGCACCCAGAAACTCGGCCAGCCCGTGCCGGATTCGAATTTTGTTTTTGAATCAAACAGCGCGGTTCCACAGCAGATACATTTGTAGATGCCGTCATCGTGATTGTTCGCATACTTACCAGTGCCAGCGCGTTCGGTTCCTTGCTGGCGGGTAACCTGGAACTGCATTGGCGTGAGTTGCTTCTGCCATTCGGCATTCGTCTTCTCGACTCGGTCGACCTCACTCACTCGGAGCAGCTTGCCGGTGTTGTCAAACTCGGCAATGCGGACGGTCTTGGTCTTAGCGGCCAGGTGCCTGCCAACCATAGCGGAACCGAACAGGCTGAATACAAAACCGCGGCGTGTGTGTAGGTGTGAGATTGTCATTTCTTTATTAGATCCGGGTAGAGCTTCTTTAGCTTCTCCAATTTTGGCAGGGCATTCACCACAACATACGGATAATTCGGATTGTTTTTCACAAAGTCCTGATGGTAATCCTCGGCCGGGTAGAACTTGGTGAGTGGAACTACCTGGGTAACAATGGGTCCTGAAAGAACCTTGGCTGCGGAGAGCTGAGCGATGTAAGCCCCGGCCATACGTTTCTGCTCGGGACTGTTAAAGAAGATCGCGGAGCGGTACTGCTTCCCATAATCGGGCCCTTGCTTATTGAGCTGAGTAGGATCGTGCGCTACGCTGAAAAACACCTTCAGTAACTGCCCATAGGTAATCCGCGATGGATCGTAGGTGACCTCGATGGATTCAGCGTGGTCGGTCCGTCCCTCGCCCACGATCTTGTAGTGGGCCGTGGCTGCATCTCCGCCGGCGTAGCCCGATACCACCTTCTGCACTCCCGCTAGATGTTCGAACACTGCCTCCGTGCACCAGAAGCATCCGCCTGCGAAGACTGCAGTCTGCTTACCCTTGGCAGCGGCGTGCTGCTCGTCTATGGTTGGATCGGGAAACGGCGCCGTAGCCGCAGCCGATAGAGACAGAGCCGCAAGCAAGGCAAGAACTGTAAGCCCAACAGATTTCGAACGGCGCATCAACATATATAGGATCTCACGCTATATGGACGCACCTCGGGCCGCAAAAGGTTCTGGAAACCGGCTACCACGAACCGATCGGCATGCCGCTTTGATCACTTATCCGGCTGGTCAACCTTTGCCATCGCTTCTTCCGTGACGAGGCGAGGTACAGTATCTGCCGGTTTGGCGTGAATACCCAGTCCTCCTCCGAAACGGGAGAGTAACTTGAGCAATCCAAGGGACGAGAACATCAGGGCTACGGTTGGCGCTTCCATAGCGATACTGTCGCTGTTCCGCCCTGGAATTCTCAAAAAAATATGGACGGGGCAGCCTATACTTCGTACAAGTATTTTATGTCGTGTTTGAAGACGAAAAGATTCGGCTCGCCGTGGCGGGACAGCCGGATGAAATTGGCATCGTAGAATTCGATCTGCCCGGCCACTTCGGAATTATCGCTTAAGCGAATCCGGACGGTTACTTCCTTCTCGATCAGGTGCCGGAGGTATTCCACCTCGTGGAAGGTCTGTTCTGGGGCTTTCTGTTTAGATTTTGAGGCCATGCCGGCTGCACGTTCAACGACCGAGTCGCCGTCCCGTTGCATCTTCAGTCTCCCCATAATAGCCGTTGCGGGTTAAAACTCGCAAATCCGGCTGGCTGAGCGCAACCCGCAGAGCATGAAAACGATCCTTAGTTAAGGGTACGCTGGCGGGATAAAAGCCAAGTAGATACTGGGTCCTCAACTCCCTGATGATGTCGGAAAAAGCGGAGTCCAACTCGGTGCCGGGACTGGGCATAAAGATCCGCCCTCCGGTCCCCGCTGCGAGCGTTGTTAACGCGTGCTCGCCGCCCACGTTGCGGCCCGCATTGTTTGTGATCGGGATCACCACGATCGGATAGAGCACGGCATCTGAAATCTGGGCAGCCTCCAAGGCGTCGTGGAACTTTTTCGAGCTGGTGGTATCCCCGCCATCCGTCACCACCACCAGAACATGCCGGCCTTCCCTACCTTCGAGATCGCGGGAGGCCAGATAAATGGCATCGTAGAGAGAAGTGCCTCCCTCCGATTTGAGTTGTTTCAAACCCTGTTCCAGCCGGGCGATGCGCCGCGTAAAGCTGCTGTGCAGGTTCACCTGCCAGTTGAAGCTGTAGAGCGCCACCGCATCCTGGGGATTCCCTTCCTGAAAGAGCGCCCGCAGAAACCGGCTCACGGAATCCAGTTCATACTTCATCTCGATTGCGGTCGAAGCGCTGGTATCTACCATCAGGGCAATCGAAAGAGGCTGTTCGGTGTGGCGTTCGAAAACGCCTATACGTTGGCGCGCGCCGTTATCGAATATCGAGAAATCATCCTTGTTGAGGGACCCGATCAGCCTCCCGGCCGCGTCTTTGACTGTGACTAGCAAGCGAACCAGGCGGACGTCTACTTTGAATGTGCTTTCTTGTGCCAGCGCCGGACGCAGCGACAGAGCAACCAGAATCCAGGGGGCCAGGACTAGCGCTTGGCTACAGATTCGTCCCACTCGCCCTCTACCCAAACCTCTCCGTCCGCGAAGTGTTCCTTCTTCCAGATAGGAACCAGTCGCTTCAGACGATTAATACCTTCCAGAGCAGCTTCGAAAGCAGGCCGGCGGTGTGGCGCCGTCACCAGCACGGCCACGCTCGTCTCGCCGACTTCCATTCGGCCTAGACGGTGAATGATCGCGATGCGGTCGATCGCCTGTGCACGCACGATCTCCCGTCCGATCTCCGCCATCACCTTAATCGCCATCGGCTCGTAGCACTCATAATCCAAAAATCGAGTTGCTCTGCCTTTGGTGTTGTTGCGAACCACGCCCTCGAAGTTGACCAAAGCTCCGTCTTCGCCGCGCAACAACTGCCTTGCTATGGGAGCGGTATCTATTGGAACGCGGGTTAAAGCAACCAAGTTAACGCCGCCCTGGTCGCGAATCGCATGCGTGTACTGACCTGTTCCCCCGCTTACGGGCGGCAAAAATGCCACCTCATCGCCATCGCGCACAATTGCCGTTCGCTCACAAAATTCGTGATTGCACGCCAGAACGATACTGGCTGACATCTCGCGGAGGCGCGGAAACTGGCCCGCATACCGATCGAACAACTCTCCCAGGGGCTGCTCTGTAGCGATCTCAACGCGGTCTTCCGAACGGCCTACAATGTCCTTCAAAAGGCCGAAAAACAGCACTTTG
>JBBSHP010000383.1:0-5255 GCA_038232555.1 Bryobacterales bacterium | reverse complement strand
AGGATGTTCCGGCCGGAGTTTCCGAATCCCAGGTTGTGGCGGACGAAAGCAGCGGGATTAATCCATCGCGCGGGCGATGGATTCGGCACGGTCAATGGTTGGCCGGAAACATAGTCGGGGCGATCAAAACCTTCCAGGCTGCCGCTGTTGTAAATCAGCCCGGGCGTGGGTGCCATTCCGGGCGTCACGCTGCGGGAGAGCGGCACAATCGGACTGAACGGATTTCCGGACTGCAAGTTGACGATCGGTGCAATACTCCAGCCTTCGGCGATGCGTTTCATCAAACCCTGATGGGTGCCGAACGGCAGCAGGTAAACTCCGCTCAGGACAAAGCGGTGCCGCGCATCGAAGTCCGAAAGGGCCCGCTCTGCGGCGATGTTGCGGAAATCCTGAATTTGCGGATTGGAGCTGCCTACTGAATTGTTGTCGATCGATTTTGAAAATGTATACGACGTCGAGAACGTCAGGCCTTTGGAAAACCGCTTATCGGCCGACACCCAAAGCCCGTTGTAGTTGGAATTCGATACCGACTCCTGCACGTCGATGCTGGTGAAGTTCGGTATGGGCCGCGCTCCATTGATGCCCTGGTTATAGTCGCCGTTGAGTCGCAGGTGCCGTCCCTGGCTGCCCACGTAACTTACCTGGAAGACGGTTCCAAGGGCTTCGCGCTGAACGTTGAAGTTATACGAGAGCACGCGCGCGCTCTTGAAGTTCGGGTCTACAGCTCCGATCGCCGCGCTTCCACCCGGGGGCAGATTGAACGGCGCCGCTAGGCTGACGTTGCTGGTGTTATTCACGGAAGCCGAGAAGGGAGGGTTGGTAGTCAGTCGACCGACGATATTGGCTACCGGCTGGTCGTAGTAGAGGCCCACACCGCCTCGGATCGCCATCTTTCCTTTGCCCGTCGGATCGAAGGAAAAGCCAAGCCGCGGTCCGAAGTTGGTGAACTGGCGCTGGTAGGGTCGCTCCACGCCATTCGTCCCAACCCGTGCCAGCGAGTTCGTCTTGAAGTCGTAGATTGTCATCCGATTGTGAATTTCACTAGGGACGCCATTGTATTCCCAGCGGACGCCGTAGTTTAACGTCAACCGCGAGGTTATTTTGAAGTCGTCCTGCGCAAAGGAATCGAATGCGCTGATCCGCAAAGCAGGCGTAACGGCGAGCGAGGTCTGGGTGGCAGAACTGGGGGTGCCCGCGATAAAGCCGGCCAGGTTTGCGAAGTTGATCACCCCGCCCGTGCCGGCGTTCAGGGCATTATTACGAAACCGCCGGAATTCGCCGCCGAACTTCATCGAATGCCGACCGCGAATCCAGGCCAGCGTATCGCTGTACTGAAAAGTAGTGTCTCCGCGCCCTTGCGGGAAGCCACTGATGCCGCCCAATACCATTCCGCCTGACACGGCAATCTGAGGCGGCACACTGGATGGCGAACTGATACCCAGGCTCGCAGGAGTGCCTTTAAACTCGGGGTTGAAACTGATCAGAACGCGGTTCAAACCCATTCGCAGCTCGTTGGTCATAGTCGGCGATAAGACGCGCGTGTAGCCCAGAGCGAGGATCTCGCGTTTGGCCGGTCGCATGTCGCCAAATCCCGGGAGATTATTCCCTTGCAGCGTGGGTTCCGAGCGGCTGTCGCGATTCGAGATAAAGGTTCCGAAAAGAGAGTTCCGGTCGTTGAAGTTGTGGTCGATGCGGCCCGTGAACTGGTTCAACTCGCGCTTGCGCGGCGCGGATCCGACAAAAAACGTGTTGGTGGCATCGTTCGCCACCGGAATCAATGCAAGCAGCTTTTGAATCACCGGATTCGTGACAGTGGCGCGTTGAGCCGCTGAAGGCACCTGCGCCTTCAGGGATGCCACCTCCCTGCCCTGGCGTCCTTCGTAGCTGGTGAAGAAAAACGTCTTATTTCGGATGATCGGACCGCCCACGCTGTAACCGAAGATGTTGCGCTTAAAAGGTGCGATCTTCCCGGCCGGATCGAAGTAATTCTTAGCGTCGAAGATCTCGTTCCGAACGAACTCAAAAAGGGTCCCGTGGATCGCATTGGTGCCCGTTTTGGAAACAGCATTGATGATGATCCCGGCATTCCGGCCGTACTCCGCTGAGAACGCGTTGGTCTGCACTTTGAATTCCTGGATCACCTCGATGTTAGGCTGAAACGTAATCTGATTTTGCGCCATGTCGCTCAGGTTGATTCCATCAAACAGGTAGTTGGTGGAGTCTTCCCGCGTACCAGAAGCATTAATCCCCGAGATGCCGATACCGCTGGGAACGGTCAAGAACGATCTGTTGTTGGTGCTGGGAGCCACTGTTCCGGCGGTTAGCAAAGCAATATCGAGAAAGAACCGGCCGTTGAGCGGGATCTCTACGATTTTCTTGTTCGTGACCACCTCTCCCAGGCTGGACGATTCCGTCTGGACACTCGTGGTCGAAGCCTGGATCTCGACGGTTGTGCTAGTTTCGCCCAGTTGCATTTGAACGTCGACGCGCGCGCGCTCTTGCACCGCCACGTTGATGCCCGTTTGTGAGTACCGTTTAAAGCCGGTCAGTTCGGCATTTACCGAGTACTTCCCGGGCTTCACTGCAGTGAATTCGTAGTTGCCATCAGGGTCCGTTTGAGTCGTTTGATTCACTCCGGTATCCTGGTTTGCTAATGTGACCTTGACGTTCGGTATGGAAGCGTCTTGAGGATCTTTGACAGTTCCCACGATAGAAGCGTTTTGAGCCGCTAATGGCAGCGCGCACGCAAACAACAGCACGGCCATGAAAATCAGACAGAAGTGCTTGAACATAAACTACTCCCTTCAGCGGAACTTAAGTTTATGCTAGCAAACCGGCGGAGGCTACTTCTTGGGCGGGACTACGTACAAATAGATGATGTGGCCGCGCACGTCCTCCTGCTCCGGCTTCTCGATCAGCTTCGGCGTCCATCCCGGAATCATGTACTCGTGGGAAACCACGCGCGCTCCCGGCTTCAAATACTTCTCGAGGTTGGGGCGTAGGATCTCGTTCGACCCCGTCATCAGATAAATTGTGACCACATCTGCCGGGCTCAGGTCCACTTGCAACATGTCCTGGTGAATGATGCTGGCGCGATTCTGCAGGCCGAGTTTCAAGATTCGGTCGTTGGTGGAACGCACCAGCGTATCTGAGATCTCCACGCCTACGGCTTTAGCGCGAAACCGCTGCGCCGCAGTGATCACAATGCGTCCGTCGCCGCTCCCCAGGTCATACAGGGTCTCATTAGGCTTCAGATCCGCTATTTCCAACATGCGGTCGACAATTCCTTGTGGAGAAACCACGTAGGGAGCGAGGCTGTTGCTGTAATGCCGAAACTTGCCTTGAGCACGGAGGCCCGTGCTTGCGAGCGCTAGTAGCGCCAAGGTCATACTGAAGCGGGAGAGAAGCATTCTACTGACTAGAGATGGATGAAGTCTGCCTCACGTTCCTTGATTTTACAATACGGGAGACCATTTCTGACACTGCGAACCAGAGATCCCGCGGCTTGCTGATGGTATATTCGTATCCCCGGAAGAATTTGACCGTATGGCTAATGGCGTCCTTCCAGGGCGCTGCCTGCGGATACAGGTTATAGTTCATATAAAACACCGGGAACTCGACTTCGCCGATCTGTTTCAGGGACTCCTGCGTAACATTGGCGTCAAGCATGACCTTCGGTCCCGCGAAAATCACTGCGTCGGGATGGGCATCCGTTCCAACCTCCTTCTGAATCAACGAAGTTAGAAACTGGGTGTCGCCGTGTTTTTCACTCAGGAGCTTCAGGTCCACCGTCCCCAGGTTCAGGTTGGTCAGCGCTTCACCCAGAGCGGGAAAATCGATCCGGTTGGCGCCTTCCTGCCTATAGAGGATCTTCTGCTCCTGCATATTAAATGCAATGATCGAGAACCTGCCAATGCGCGGGTCGCGGGAAATGGAGCGCAGGATGGATACCAGGGCGGTGGTGTCCAAGGGCCGCAAGGCGGCGGAAAGCGAGTTCTGCGGGGCGAAATTGACCAGCACCTTAACGTTCAAAGGAGGCTGGTCCTGCGACCGCTGAATGGGCGGCTCTTCCTTAAACTGCTCAAAGTCGAACCGTTGGATCATTCCGGGGCTGATGGCAAGAGTCATCGGTTTGTCCTTGGGCGCCAGCATTGCCTCAGCATCCCAGGAAGAGGAACACACGCGCTCGCTGCGGTCCCGCATCAGCCAATCGACATGGTACCTGCCTTCCCCAAGCTCGTACGCGCCCTGAAAATTGGCCTCGCCCTTAGCATCGTCCTCGATCAGAGGTACGCGTAGGCGTTGAGTGAAGTAAATGGGCTGATCTTTGTGATTTTCGGCAGCTATTCGGAAAACAATGGTCAACATATTTTCCGAACCCGCCAACTCGCGGAGCGGTACTCCCACTTCATAGCCGGCGTGAAAGCGGAGATCGAATCCCAGCGAGGGCTTGGCTGGGGTCACGGTGCAAGGAAGGTCTTTGCGTTCCTCGCCGACCTCGAGCACGGCGAGGTCGGAATTGAAAATATTGACGCCGCCCCCCACACCTGAGCCAGTCATTTGGATCTGTGCGCGGAGGCAAACACAACTCAGAAACAGCGCGCCGTGGCCCCAGCGCCGAGCGAACCGTAACGACCTCCGGAGCGGATTAGGAGAGCAGGGGGTATGCATCTTGGCTTAACCCGTTATCGAATGTCCACCATTCTACATCCTTCTGACCCAGCGGCGGCAGAATCATTTCAGCTTAAGACTTGCTCTCGTGTATCCGAATATTTGTGCTACATTGCTGCCATATGGCATCACGTAGCGTAAACAAGGTCATTCTGGTGGGGCATCTCGGTCGAGACGCGGAGACCAAGTTCACTCCGTCCGGAGTGGCGATGACGAAGTTTTCAGTGGCCACCAGCCGTCGCTGGAAAGATCAACAGACGGGCGAATGGAAGGAAGAGACGGACTGGGCGAGCGTCGTCCTATGGCGGTCGGAGAATCTGGCGAACTATCTCACTAAGGGGAAACAGATCTACGTGGAGGGGCGTCTCCAGACCCGGAGCTGGGACGACAAGGAAGGCAAGAAACAATACATGACAGAAGTGGTGGCCGATGAGGTGATCCTGCTGGGTGGCGGAGGCGGCGCTGCGGGTGGCGGCGGTGGAATGGAGAGTGGCCGGTCGGAAGGCGGCAGAGGCTCACGGGATGAAGGCTTTGGCGGACCACAGCTCACCTCGTCACCAAGAAGCGCGCAAAAGCCGAAGCTT
>JBBSHP010000382.1:0-5265 GCA_038232555.1 Bryobacterales bacterium | reverse complement strand
GGCCAGGGCTATGCAACCGCGGGCACATGGCAGCTACCGCTCGATCCAGCCACCGATAACAACTTCGTCGTCACAGATAACGTCAGCCACGTGACCGGCAAACATACTCTGCAAGGCGGCGGCAGCATCTTTCATTTCAACAAGACTCAGGCCATCTTCAACACCACTCAAGGGTCTTACAACTTTAGCGGCAACAGCACCAACTCGGCGATAGCGGACTTCCTGCTCGGACTGGCGCGAACTTATACAGAAAGCAAAGAACGCTTCGTCCGCACGTACACGTTCAGCCAGACCGAGTGGTACGCGCAGGATGACTGGCGCGTCAGCCATAAACTGACTCTCAACCTCGGGGCACGCCTCTATATCATGCCGCTGGCCCACGAGGATCAAAACCGGATCAGCTCCTTTCTGCCCGCAAGCTTCAATCCGGCGAAAGCGCCGAGTCTTTCCAGTACCGGAGTGTTGACCCCCACCCCCAACTACGATCCACTGAACGGAATCGTATTTCCCGAAAAGAATGGGGTCCCCCGTTCCTTTATCGACCCATTTGTTGGCTTCGCTCCCAGGTTTGGTTTCGCCTACGATCCCTCCGGAAACGGTAAGATGGCCATCCGCGGCGGGCATGGAATCTCCTATCTGAATATCGGAAACAATCAGAATGGCATGGCGAACAACCCGCCGTTCAGCGCGACAGTGGGGTTGCAGAATGTTTTACTGGATGATCCGAGCAGCGGCACCCTCAATGCTCTCGCGCCGGTCGCCGTGAATGCGTTCAGCCCGAATTTCAAACGCCCCATGATCCAGTCCTGGAGCCTCACGCTGCAGAAGGAGTTGCCTGGTCAGTTCCTCGCGACGGCAGGCTACGTTGGGACGCATGGGACCAACTTCGAAGTATGGATCGACCGCAATTCGCCGCTCTTCGGAGCGAGCGTACCCGGGTTCGATTTCGATCCGCGCATCAACGCCGGATTCAATACCAACCTGCTTCGGCCCTTCCAGGGCTACGCAGCCATTACTCAGTTCAATTCCGGCGTGAGTTCGATCTATCATTCTCTCCAGACCACATTCCAGCGCCGCTTCGCGAATGGCCTCGCGCTACAGGGAACTTACACTTTCAGTAAAGCGATTGGCGAAACCCAGACAGCGCGCAACCCCACGCCACAAAATATTCTGAACTGGCGCGCCGATCGAGGTCCGGTCGATTTCGACCGCACGCACGTGTTCAGCACCAATTACATCTACAACCTGCCAGGCTTCCGCAATCGTCGAAATTTGTTTGGTTCGATCCTGGGCAATTGGCAGCTGAGCGGGTTCATCAGTATGCAGAGCGGATTGGCACTCACGCCCGGCTTGGCGATATCGGGTGCAGGGCAGGCCACGCGTCCCAATACAACCGGCGCTTCCGTGGAGGGTGATCGAAGGAAAGAAAGTTGGTTCAATACAGCCGCGTTCACCGCTCCCGCGGCCGGCAGATTTGGCAACAGCGGCGTCGGAGTCATCCGGGGTCCCGGCTTCGTGATTTGGGATTCCGCTGTCCGGAAGGAGTTTCCGGTCTCCGAGCGTACCAAAATCACCTTCAGCTCGGAGTTCTATAATTTCCTGAACCACACCAACTGGAGCACGGTGAGTACGGCATTGGGCGGCGGTACCTTTGGCCGGATTACGGGCGCGCGAGATCCGCGTAAAATCCAACTTGGCCTGCGTCTGGATTTCTAGCAGAACGACAAACGCAGTCTTCTTACCGCTCCGGCTTAGCGCTGGTTGGCCTTAAGTACTTTCTTGCGCAGCCGAATGGACTGCGGCGTCACTTCGACGTACTCATCGTCGCGAATGAATTCGATGGCCTGTTCCAGGTTCAGCAGGCGTGGTGGTACCAGGCGGATCGCCTCGTCCGCTGAGGACGCGCGCATGTTGGTCAACTTCTTTTCCTTCACGATATTTACGTTCAGGTCGCTGTCGCGCGAATTTTCGCCGACAATCATCCCTTCATAAACTTCAGTGCCGGGCGAGATAAACATATCACCGCGCTCTTGCAGATTAAACAGCGCGTGTCCGGTAGATTTGCCGGCCCGGTCCGATACCAGCGACCCGGTGGGGCGCGTGGGAATGTCTCCCTGCCACTCGATATAACCGTGGAACAACGAATTCATAATGGCCGTCCCTCGCGTATCGGTCAGCATCTCACTGCGCAGGCCGATCAAGCCACGCGAGGGGATCTGGAACTCCAGGCGGACCCGGCCTGAACCATGGTTAACCATTTTCGCCATCTTGCCCTTACGGCTTCCCAGTTTTTCGATCACGACGCCGATGAATGCTTCAGGACAATCGATCACCAGCAGTTCGATCGGTTCATGCATTTTCCCATCGATGGTGCGCGTCAGAATTTCGGGTTTGCCCACCATTAACTCAAAGCCTTCGCGGCGCATCATCTCAATCAGGATGGCGAGCTGCAACTCGCCGCGACCCATCACTTTGAAAGATTCGGTCCCGCCGCCGTCGTCCACTTTGATCGAAACATTCGTCAGCAGCTCTTTATCCAGACGATCCCGCAGATTCCGCGATGTGACGAATTGCCCCTCCCGCCCGGCGAATGGGGAGGTGTTGATGGTAAACGTCATGGCGATGGTAGGCTCATCGATTTGGATGTGCGCCAGCGGCTTGGGAGTCTCGGCGCTGGTAATGGTTTCGCCGATGGTGATGCCTTCCACACCCGCTATGGCCAGGACATCACCGGCCATTCCGATGGTCTCGTCCACGCGCTTGAGACCCTCAAAAGAGTACAGCTTGGTAATGCGGGTGGTTTGAAATGTTCCATCCAACTTCGCGATCGCCACGTTATCGCCGTATTTCAGCGTGCCCGAAAAGACTCGGCCGATGGCCAGGCGCCCCAGATAGTCGCTGTAGTCCAAATTCGCGACCAGAAGCTGCAGGACGGCGTCCGGATCGCCCGCCGGAGGAGGAATGTGCTTCACGATAGCATCAAAAAGGGGCCGCAGGTTCACCGCTTCTTCTTCGACGGAAACCTTGGCGACCCCAGCTTTGGCATTCGTATAGATGACTGGAAAATCGAGCTGATCCTCATGCGCATCCAGATCGATGAACAAATCGAAAATCTCGTTCAGGACTTCCTGGATCCGGGCATCGGCCCGGTCGATTTTATTGATCACCACGATGGGCGGAAGTTTGGCTTCCAGCGCCTTCATCAGCACATAGCGGGTCTGCGGGAGAGGACCTTCACTCGCATCCACCAAAAGCATGACGCCGTCTACCATCTTCAGTGCGCGTTCCACTTCACCGCCGAAGTCGCTGTGGCCAGGAGTATCGACGATGTTGATCTTAACGTCGCCGAAGCGCACGCCGGTGGTTTTGGCAAGAATCGTGATGCCGCGTTCCCGCTCCAGATCGTTGGAGTCCATCACACGGTCGGCGACGTGTTCATTATCGCGGAAGATTCCGCTCTGCCTCAGCATGGCATCCACCAGAGTGGTCTTCCCGTGGTCGACGTGCGCGATGATGGCGATGTTACGAAGGCGGTGGTTCTGTATCTCTGTTTGCATGTAATTGTAATTTGACGAAAGCGCACGCAGGTGTCACCGTGCGCGGGGAGCTGAAGCGTCGTTCTAAACTCTAGTGTCGCGTGTTTCGGGCCGGTTTGTCATTAACCCTGGAACAAAGACCCACTGTCGGTCTCCGGTTCGCCGGCCGCCAGCGTCTCGATCTGTTCCCAGGGGAAGCGGTGCCAAGCCATGCCTGTGTCGGTGTGCTCGATGGTCAGTTCCTTCTCGTCGATACGAAACGCAACCCGATCTTTCGCCGCAAAACGTTGGCAGCCGGGCTTCCCGAGTATCTTGATCGAGACCAGTGCCTTGGGGCAGGCGAAGCGGAACGTGCCTTCACGGTCACGGATCAAAGCGGTTCCCAGGTGGGTCAACGCTTGGTCGGAAGTCATATGCACACCTCCAGGACAATGGTCCCGGCAGTCATTATAAGCTATACTCGGTCACAAACCAGGAGCATCATGAAACTGTTTCTCCCCCTCTGTGTGATAACCGCGTTGGCTATCCCGGCGCTCGCTCAGGACCAAACCGGCAAGGTGTTCGAAGCCATTCGCAACGACGATTTCAGCACAGTGAAAACGCTAACGGCGGGCGGCTTCGACGTTAATGCAAAGGACAAGCGCGGCACCACTGCGCTGATGTATGCCTCGGCCTACGGCAGCGCGGAGGCGGTGAAAATGCTGCTGGACGCTGGAGCCTATGTAAACAGCAGGAATGCCTTTGACGCCACCGCGCTCATGTGGGCCGTGAACGACAGAGGGAAAGTTGCTCTTTTGCTCGCCAAGGGGGCTGACGTGAATGCCAAATCGAAGATGGGCCGCTCTCCACTTTTGATGGCGGCCTCGGACGATCGTGGCGCCCCGGTGGTCAAGTTGTTGCTGGCGAAAGGCGCTCAGGTGGATGCCCGGGACTCTATCCAAACCACAGCACTCATCCAGGCAGCGAACCGCGAAATTGCGCAGATGCTGCTCGCCAAGGGGGCCAGTGTCAATGCCAGGAACATGGGTGGTTTGACACCGCTGATGCAGGCGGCCAGCTTAGGGGACGCAGAGTGGGTTCGGCTGCTGCTGGCTAAAGGGGCCGATGTCAATGCGGTTTCAGGGCCGGCATTTGGATCCGTGAAGAACGGGCCGATCGGACTCGGATCAGTCACGCCGCTCTTGATGGCGGTCGCCTATGGCCCGCCCGAACTCGTCAAATTACTGATCGACGCGGGAGCCGATGTGAATGCCAGGGACGTGCGCGGCATGACACCGTTGATGCTGGCGATCGGCTGCGATCACAACGATCCTCGCGTGGTTAAACTCTTGCTGGCGAGCGGTGCTGACCCGAAGATCAAATCCAAGGGCCAGGAAGATGCCCTGGCTTGGGCGAAAAAAGCGGGTTCGGCGGACGTACTGGCCGCATTTGGGACCAAAGCGGTTCTGGACCATGGCCCCAACCCGCCCGTGATCACGGCAGACTTCGCCACGCCTGACGTAAGCAAAGCGCTGGGGAAGAGCATCGGGTTACTGCAAAAGTCTACATCGAAATTCCTGGTGGAGGGCGGGTGCGCCTCCTGCCACGCTCACAACCTGACCGCCATGGCTGTCTCGCTCGCCCGCAGCAAGGGAGTTCATGTGGATGAGGCATCTGCGGCGGAGCAGTTGAAGGCCACGCGGTTTGGCTGGGCTACCTTCGAGCAGCCCATGTTGCAGCGCATGGATCC
>JBBSHP010000381.1:0-5267 GCA_038232555.1 Bryobacterales bacterium | reverse complement strand
GGTACCGTGATCGCGTTCCACGATGTCAGCTCTCAAAATACTCTCGAAACCGAGTACCGGCACGTTCGGCAGCTGGAGAGTCTGCAACGCCTGGCGGGCGGGATCGCGCATAATCTGAATGACGTGGTCTCCATCATTTCCGGCTATGCGGAATCCCTGGTGCAGTCCATGGAGGTGTCGGACCCGCGTTTTCGAGATGTCAAGATGATCGAAAAAGCCGGGGATCGCGCAGCCGTGCTCACTCGCCAGTTGCACAGTTTCAGCCGCCGCCAGCAGGCCCAGCCCCGCCCTGTCGATCTGAACCAACAGATTGCTCACATGGAGTCGATTTTGAAGCATTGCGCCGGGGGCAATGTAAGTATGGAGCTCGATCTCGAGCCTCACTTGAAATTGATTGAAGCGGATCCGTCGCACGTGGAGCAAATCGTCGTTTCTTTGGTGCTGAATGCCAGGGATGCCATGCCCGATTCAGGCACCCTGACGCTTCGCACAGCCAAAATTTTGCTCAGTGAGGCGCGTTCCAGTAAGTTTGTCGACGTCCCCCCTGGCGAATACGTCGTACTTGAGATATGCGATACCGGTTCAGGCATCGACTACGAAAATCAGGCACAGGTCTTTGAACCGTTTTTCACAACTAAAGCGCGCCAGAAAGGTGCGGGAATTGGGCTTTCGGTAGTGTATGGGCTGGTCAAGCAGGCCGGGGCTCATATCTGGTTCACAAGTGTGCCTGGCGAAGGCACCACGTTCTCCCTTTACTTTCCTATACGCTCAGAAGATCTGGTGTCCGGCCAGGGTGCTCCCGCCGCCCATATGAGGACCGGCACCGAAACCGTGTTGGTGGTAGATGACGATCGGCCCAGCCGTGAGTTCGCCGCGGAAGCTCTTCAACATCTCGGTTACCGCGTCCTGCAGGCTGCCAGTGGACAGGAAGGACTTCAGATCTGTGAGCAGAATGCAAATGAGATCGAGCTGGTGTTGACCGACGTGATGCTGCCCAGCATGACGGGCCGGGAGCTCGCCAACCGGCTCGCCCATTTGCAGTCTGGATTGAAAGTACTTTTCACATCCAATTACTCACCGTATGCTTTGAAGCATCATGGCGCGATCGAAGCCAACACGCCGTTACTGCAGAAGCCTTTCACGCTCGCGGCTTTGGCGGCCGGGGTTCGCGCGATTTTGGAAGTGCCGCGCTAAAGCTGTACTCGCAGGCGGACATGTGAACGCGGCCACGCTGGAACCGCACTCCTTCCGTCTCAAGCCGAAGCCGCTGCTCCAGTCCGTTCTCTCCGGGTAAAAGGATACGCCCACCTGCCCCCACCACACGATGCCAGGGAATGCCTCTGGATTTTTGGAGCGCCCACACAACCTGACGCGCTCGGCCTGGAAATCCTGCCGCACGCGCCACTGCTCCATAGGTAGAAACCCGGCCGCGCGGGATCCTGCGCACTGTGTCTCTTAGTTCATCTAGCACGGCGGGCTGCGGCGAGCCATGACAGCTTAGGGTGTCGCTGCGAATAGCTGCTGCAAGGTTCGCACAATGATCGGTGCGGCCTCCGGCCCAACGGAGTTCACTTCCCCATACCACCGCTTGGGCGCGTTTTGGAGCCAAGGCGCTTTATCATCCCACTCCGCCGCCGGAATGATGTACCCAATCTCGTCATCAGCCAAGCCGAACAACATGCGAAACGGCGCCTTCATCATGTTCTTGATGGGGGCTCTATGGCCGCGTCGGGGGAATCGGCGCCTTCGTATTTCTGAACGCCGCCCACACTCAACTCCGGATACAGTTCGCCGGGAATCAGTGCGATCTCAAGCAGAGGCGTGGGGCCATTCAGAAGACGGATCATCCCGAGCGGAACCGTGCTATGGCCGGCTACAGTAGGCTTCCGTCCGTGATACAGATCGGCTTGGGCGGCCTGCTCGAACCCTTTGTTGGCCACCGGAATCGATACCATGCGCTCGTGAAACTCGTGACGCGTGAGCCTTTGCGGCCGGGCAGTTCGCACCGCCTCCGCCGCGATTTCCGCGACACGCTTTCCAATATGCTCGGCTTTCTCAAAG
The DNA here is from genome assembly GCA_038232555.1 of Bryobacterales bacterium. Classification (GTDB taxonomy): domain Bacteria; phylum Acidobacteriota; class Terriglobia; order Bryobacterales; family Bryobacteraceae; genus JBBSHP01. The sequence continues at coordinate 3,206 of JBBSHP010000381.1, read as the reverse complement.
CTGTTGTCCGGGATGTTTTCAAACCTGGCGCCAAGTGGGGATTGCATGCCGCCCAGAGCGCCGTTTACGAACACAGCAGTGCCTCCCAAAAGCTGTTCCAGGCGGGCCCGCAGGAACCGCGAGTAGTCGGCGGTGATGGCGGTATTTTTGGACCCGAGCGTCTCGGGATGATTGGCCCAATTCAGAAGTGTCCCGATCGGTTTGCCTCCCCTGCTGGAAACGGAGATCAGGATGACCTCGGAGTCATGGACATCGGGTGGCCGGTTGTCGTGGATGAACGTATCTAATTCGGGATCGTGAACCTTTGCCAGCTTCAGCGTTGCTGGTTCCATGTGCTCGACTGCATCTATGGCAGCTTCGCAGGTGCGCTGGATCAAAAAGGTAACGTACTCTTCGTTGATGCCGGTCTGTGAGGCGGTCGGCCCCCACAGTCCCATTGTGTCCGGCGCTTGATGATCGTGAAGTGCGGCGATGATGACGTCGGCTTTGGGGAACTTCCGTTTGACGGCTGCCCGAATCTTCTGGACGTCGTCCCAGAACAGGCCGATCGAATCGACCCCGCACATGACCAGAGGATTGGCCCCGGGTTGCAGCGCCAGGCAGCGCGCCGAAAGGTCGTCGTGAATGCTCGTTGCACGGCGATTGTGTCCGAAGCCGGCCATGTAGACCGGCCCATGCTTATCGAGATCGGGCGTGATGGTGCGCTGGGCCGCGCCCGCCTTCAATTCCGCCAGTGCGAGAGAGCCCGAAGCGAGCGTTAGAAGAATTGCCGCTGCCGGTCTTAGACCCACCAGGCGGCCGCAGGCTGCTCGCGGATCATGATCTGATTCAGGAACTCGGCGCCTTTCGTCAGGCCTTCATCCGGGGACATGAGAGTATCTTCGTGCTCGATGGACAGAACATAATCGTAACCGAACATCCGCAGCGTCGAGATGAATTCCTTCCACCAGCCAAATGCGTGACCATAGCCCACGGTACGGAAAATCCAAGCGCGATTCCGCTCATCGGTGTACTTCTTGGTATCGAGTACACCCGTCCTGGGAAGATTCGGCTCGTAGATCTGCGTGTCCTTTGCGTGCACGTGGAAAATCGAGTCACCTAACACGCGAATGGCCGCAATCGGGTCAATCGCCTGCCAGAACATGTGACTGGGATCGTAATTGCAGCCGATCGTATCGCCGCAAATCGAGCGCAATTTCAGCATCGTCTCCGGGCTATATACGACAAAGCCGGGATGCATCTCGATCGCAATCTTCACCCCGTGGTCCTTGGCAAATTTGGCGTGTTCGGTCCAATAAGGGATGGTCTTCTTTTCCCATTGCCAGGCCAGCACGTCCAGATACTCCGGCGGCCAGGGACACGTCACCCAGTTGGGGTATTTTGCGTTGTCGCTGTCGCCCGGGCAACCCGAGAAGTCGATGACGACGGGCACACCCAGCTTTTCGGCCAGCCGCACGGTCTTCTTGCTGGTGTCCTGATAGGCCTTGGCCACGGCCGCATCCGGATGCAGCGGATTGCCGTGACAACTCAGCGCACTGATCGAGAATCCGTTGTCGCTGAGCTTTTTCTTGAACTCCTTCAGCTCCTTCTCGTTGTCGAGCATGGACAGTTTGCAGTGTGGATCTCCGGGGTAATTTCCAGTGCCGAGCTCGACCATATCGATATTCAGCTTTTTGAGCTTCTCGAATACTTTTTCAAGCGGGAACTGGGACAATAGCGGAGTAAAAACGCCAACTTTCATAGATGAGGGTGTGCTCCTTGGAATGATTGCAATGGCAAGGATATCACAGCATGCGGGTTAATCCGGTAGTCCCGCGCTAAGAAACCTTCACTTTTGTGGCTGTCTGGAGGAGGTAAACAAGTCAGCCACGGCTTTTCCCAAGCCCACCAATGAACCGGCCAGGACCGCCACGTTGTGCTGAAAGGATTGCCGGGGAGCGGCAACGGCGTTTGCTCCCGCAAGCGAGTCCGCTAAAGGAGCCGTGGATTTCTCCTCATCCGCTTTCTCCTCTTTGCGGTGGGAACCATGTTCGCCGGCGTAGACTCTGGTGAACTCCGCGCCCATGAAAAAGATCTGGGCCGAATAGTAGATCCAGACCAGGATCACCACCAGTGAGCCCGCCGCGCCGTAACTGGATCCGATACTCGCCCTGCCCAGATAAATGCCGATCAGCGTCTTTCCAATCGTGAATAAAACGGCTGTGAAGATCGCGCCCACCCAGACGTCGTGCCACAAGATCGATGCCGCCGGAAGGAACTTAAAAAGAACAGCAAAGATGCCAGTGATCACCACGATCGAGATCAGCACGTTCGCAACCTCGGCCACCCACTGGGAAAACGGCAGGACACCGCCCACGAACTTCGCCACGCCTGCTAATCCGGCGCTCACGACGAGAGAAACTAACAAGAGGAACCCAGCGCCGAGAACGATCGCAATAGCATAGGAACGCTGTTTGATGAAGCCCGATACGCCCTCTTCTTCCTTAGCTGCCCAGATTTTATTCATGGCGCTGCGAAGCTCGATAGCCACGGAGCTCGCACCGAAGAGCAGCAGGAGAAAACCGGCAATGGAAGCCAGGGCGCCCGTGGTCCTTTGTTCGGCGGCGTGCTGGATGATGCTCTGAATCGCTTGCGCACCCTCCGTGCCAACCAGGTTCTGCACCTCCGCCACCAGGGCGCCTCGAGCGGCTTCTCGGCCCAAGGCGAAGCTTGCGATTGCGATGACAACCATCAGCAGCGGGGCGAGCGAGAGCACCGTGTAGTAGGCCAGGGATGCGCCCATGCGCGCCGCCTCGACATTGCTCCACTCGTGGTAGGTACCAACCAGAAGCTTCTTGATCTGCGTCCAGGTCCACTTAAACTTGTGTTGCTTGCCGGGTTCGGGTGCCACGGCAGTTAGACGCCGGTAGCGGGGAATACTGGCAAACTTTCTGACAATGGTTTCGCTGGGGCACCGCTAAAAGCTTCAGAGGCCGGAAGTTGAGATCCACTTCTCGATCATATTTTTCAGGTCGTCTTGCCTGAACGGCTTGCTGACGTAATCGTCCATGCCGGCCGCCAGGCACCGTTCCCGGTCCCCCTTCATAGCATTGGCGGTGATGGCAATCACAGGAATGCGAGTCCCGCCCTGGTCGCGGTTTCGAATCTCGCGGCACGCCTCGAAACCGTCCATCTCTGGCATTTGACAGTCCATGAAGACCAAGCCG
>JBBSHP010000380.1:0-5272 GCA_038232555.1 Bryobacterales bacterium | reverse complement strand
CGCATTTTACGGTTGCTTATGAGGGCACCATGATCTGCTCGCTCGAGGACGGTGGACTGGTCTTTCGCGGGACGCAGGCCATGATGAAGCTGGACCGCAGCCGTCTGACCGTTTATCCCGAAGGCGCCGGGTTCGTGGTCGCAAAGGTGGAGCCTTTAATGGACGTCGCGTCGCAAGAGGATGGCACGATTCCGCATATGCGGAATTTCCTGGAATGCGTGAAGACCCGGAAGCAGCCGAATGCTCCGGTGGAGGCGGGGATTGCAGCGGCTCGCGCGGCCCATATCGGGAACCTGGCACTGCGGCGAGGCGAACGAGTGAAGTGGGTGGGTTGAGTGAGGGGTTGAGTGCCACTGCTATGCTGACTCTGTGTTAGGTATCGATCTCCGGGTGGCTCGCGCCGCCTGGACTGTTTTTCTTCTTGCGCTGCTGATCGCGACCGCTTATGCCATCCGCGTGACGTTGGTGGTGTTGATGCTCGCGCTCCTGTTCGCCTACATGCTGGCTCCGCTGGTCAACCTGGTTCAGAAGCACCTTCCCCGGCACGTACCTCCCGCGGTTGCGCTTGCTATTGTCTATTTGCTCTTTCTCGGCGCGCTGGTCTCGGTAGGGTTTTTACTCGGTAGCCGGATCGTAGACGAGGCGACCACCTTGGGCAACAAGTTGCCGGAGTTCTTTAAGAATCCTGAGTGGATGAAGAAAATCCCGCTGCCGGGCTGGCTGGACCCCTGGCGCGTGCGCATCATCGCCACTATACAAGCGCAGTTCAACAGCGGCGGCAAAGACTTGATGCCGTACGCGCAGAAGGCGATTCTCAGCGTCGCTTCCGGTCTGAATGGAGTTTTGTTTGTGGTCCTGGTCCCGATCCTGGCGTTGTTCTTCCTGAAGGACGGATCGGAGATGCGGGACAAGTTCATACAGGGGCTAGGGGATGAGCCACAGCGTGCGCTCGCCACCGACATTCTGAACGACATTCACGTTCTGCTGGGACAATACATACGAGCGTTAGTGTTTCTGGCCATCGCGACCTTCATCTCGTATTCCCTGTTCCTGATGCTTACGGGCGCGCCGTATGCGCTGCTGCTCGCCGGTACCGCCGCGCTTCTGGAATTTATTCCGGTGGTTGGCCCACTGGCCGGGGGGACCATCCTCCTGCTGGTCTGCGCATTCAGTGGGTATCCGCATCTGCTCTGGTTATTTATTTTCTGGATTGTGTACCGTCTGTTTCAGGATTACGTGCTCTCGCCGCAACTGATGGCCGCCGGCGTGGAACTACACCCCCTGCTGGTGTTGTTTGGCGTTCTGGCGGGTGAACAAATCGCTGGTATTCCGGGCATGTTTTTCTCCGTCCCGGTGATCGCCACCTTGCGCGTCATCTATGTCCGCGCCCAGCGCGCGCGCGAAAGCAGTCAGTTCGCCATTCCCAAAGTTGCATTATGAAAGCGGTCGCCGTGCTGCTGCTGTTGCCAGCGGCTTTGCTCGCCCACATGGTGAGTATGAGCACCGGCGAACTCAGAGTTGAAGGCAAGCATGCGCACTACGAATTGAGAATGCCCAGCTATGAGGCAGCTCACGTGCAGAACCCTCAACAAAGTCTTTTGGACCACGTTTTGTTCACCAGCGAAGGCGTGCGGGGCAGGGAATCGGGGCGTCATTGCAGCGATCAGCAGGGCACGTATCTCTGCGCGGCGGATTACGAATTTTCCAATGCCATCGACAAACTTAGTATTGAATGTACCTTCGCATCCATCACCGTTCCGAACCACGTACACCTGCTGCGCGCTTATAAGGGCGACAAAATTGACCAGGCCGTGTTCGACCTGTCTTTCACCACTGCCGAGATCCGCTTCCGGCCGCCATCGCTCTGGGAAGTGGCCGTGCACGAGAGTGGCGCTGGATTCCTGAGGGCGGTGGGTGGACTGGCTCCGCTGCTGTTTTTGTTGAGCCTGGTGTTAGCAGCACGCAGCCGGCAGGAACTGGCGATGCTCACACTCGCGTTTCTTTGCGGCGAGACCATAGCGTGCGGGCTGGCGCCACGGCTGGCTGTGCAGTTATCGCCGCGATTCATCGAGGCTGCGGCCGCACTCACCATCGCTTACCTGGCATTCGAGATCGTGTTGCTGCCGGCATCGGGGCAGCGCTGGCTGGTGGTGGGGGTCCTCGGGTTGATTCACGGGACCTACTTCTCACTCTTTCTGACGTCCAGCGGCTATCAGTTCTGGTTGTTCCTCACGGGCGTGATCCTGGCGGAGCTTCTGGCGATCACGGCTTTCGCCTTCGGCGTACGGAGGCTGCTGGCGCTGATTCGAGTCCCGCGCGCTGTGCCGGCGGCAGCTTCGGTCCTACTCACGGTGAGCGTGGTCTGGTTCTTCATCCGGCTGCGGAGTTAGGATTGAGAAGAGACGTCATGAGATTCACTTTCATTGTTCTGGCAGCATCGCTATTCTCCGCAATTCTCCAGGCGCAACAGGCGGCTCAGCCGCAGAACCCGAGCAACACTCCGAACAGCCAGCCTAACGTGTTTTTCGGTGACAAAGACAAGAAGGTCAAGGGCTCGACGCGCCCGGTACACGGCACCGTCAAGGACGGCGCGGGCAATCCCATTCCGCAAGCCATCGTCTCGTTGAAAAGTAACAAGACCGGTAAGAAGCTTGAAACGGTGACGCGGGAAGACGGCTCCTATCGTTTCGAAGAGCTCAAGATCGCGGACGATTATGAGCTCAAGGCCGTTCACGACAAGCTGACGAGCCCTATTAAGAAGCTGAGCCTGTACGATTCGCGGCGAGACCCTGTGATCAATTTCGAGCTGGAGCCGAGCAAAGATCCTCAGGCGCAGGCCAAGCCTTAACTCAATTAGTAACTAGCCGTCAGATTATTTTCGATGAGCGCAGCGAGGCGAACGCCCGCCTTTTGCAACTGCTCGCGCACGATGCGCGCACCCTGCTGCTCGTACTCGGGTTTGAGATCCGTGATCGGCGGGTACGCGGGCGGGGTCGTTATCCCGCAAAAATTCTGCAATGGAATGCCGGGATAGACATGTTGTTCGGCAATGCGGTGGCCATCCCACGCCACTCTATCAAAGGGTTGCTCGGCCCATTTTTCGGCATCGCGCGGGTGAATCGTGCGCGCCAGCTCCGTCGCGTAGACGCGCTCCTCGTGGACCTTCGCGTCGTTCATTGATTTGTAAACCAAGTCGCTGTCCCATACGCCGTGGAGGCGATGATCGACGAGCTCTTGCTGTTTGATGTACAAATTCACGTGCTCCAGATTCCCGCCTTGATCGCAATTCCGCTCCACGCAATGAAGAGGCTGATAGATATCGCCGACGAAGTGAATGACGTACATCAAAGCAGCGCGGCGTTCACTCTCGACAGCCGAGTCTCGCAGAACGTTTGTGAACGACCCGAGTTTGTCTACGATGCACGCGCCGTTAGGGCAGAACGCCTCCAGCGATGTTGCCTGCGTAGGGATTGGAATATCGATGTAGTGCCAGGGTGACGAGTCTTTCGGAACCGAACCCGCCACCGTCAAACAGTACTCTTCTTCGGCCCGGAGGTTGCCTTTCTCGGCTGCTCGCAAAGCATCCGGGCACGAGCTGACGTCCGCCATGGTAAATTGCCCGTCGAACAACAGGTGCCTGACGCGAGCGCGAGCATCCGGCGAGAGCCGTTGCTCGGCAATCATGGCGACAATACGATGCCCCGCGGGACCCCAGCACCACGCGCTGTCTGCCACAACGCACAACAGCGCGACACATATCATTGCACGGTGAAATTGCAACATACTTCTAGCTTAGGGGAGAGACGGGACCGCTCAGATTCGCCGAATGCGGATCTGCTTGAATTCCTGCCAACTGCCCTCATGGTGGGCCTGCAACTCGATGGGCCCTTCCGCCAGGTTCTCCAACTTATTGTATTCGAGTACGGTCTCCCCGTTGATGCGCACCAGACAATCGCGATTCTTCACGATGAGTTGCATCAGCCACCACTTCTCAGCTTCGATGCGCGGGTACACAGCGCGCTTGAAATGATAGAGCGAGCCAGTCGGATAATGCGCGCCTTCTACATCGTGTAGCTGGATCTCGTAATGTTGATCGATGCCCTTGCCGTTGCTTCGAAACAGAACTCCGCTATTGTGATGCAGACTGTGCCGGATATAGAGCTGCAGCTCGAAATCGCGGAACTTCTCGTGTGTCGCGAACTGGCCAAGGCTCTCGCCGCGCAACACCGCCCCGATGGGCTCAAACTTCGGCTTGCCATCTGAGACGAACCATTTGTCGAAGTCGGCTGGAGAATCGTAGAGAACCTGCCAGGACTCTTTGGCCGGAAGCTCACGTATTTCCAAGTTGCGGAACCGCACTGGATAGGACAACGACTCGAAACCGAGATATCCGCGGCGCAGACGGTGCCGCAACTCGGGGATGGTGGTGACGTCCAGGTCCTGAACCACTTCATCGTTGGTCCAGACACGCAGGCGCGGCCAGTCCATTAAAATTCGAAAGCTGTTCCATTCCGCGTTCTTCTTGACGTTGACCTTGAGCGGGGCGACGACAGGGAAAATGGCGCCCATCGACTCGGGCTTGGGCGGCTGGTCACGATCCTGGAAAATGTGGATCTGCATGCCGCACCACATGGGCCGGCCATGCTCCGGGGCATGCAGGTAAATGCCGGAGTCGGACCAGCCTTTGATGAAGAATTCGCCACGGAACTCGAAGTTCTCGTACTGGCGATCCGAGCGGAGCCAGCACGGGAACCCCGACCCTTCATGGACCACGATGGCCTCATCCCGCACATAGAAGGCGCTCTCGGGGCCATCCACAACGGTCCAGCCAGCCAGGCTCTTCCCGTCAAATATGCGGGTGAATGCACCTCCCGTTTGTCCCTGCAGGAAAGGGACGGCGGAAGCGGCGCTGAGAAACGAGCGTCTATTCATTCCGGCGCTGACGCACCCTGGTCCAACACAGGCTCAGAGTTCGCGAGTAAATCCTGTTCAAACAGCGCGTAAAGTTCGCCTGCCCAAATGACATTTCGCATTCCGGACACTCTCGGTTCACCGTCTGTTTCCACAAGCTCTCCCGCAGGAATCTGGACCAGAAATCCTTCGTTGTCGACGGAGCGATCCGCATCCGGGTGCAGCTTGACCGCGCGGAGGGATTTTGTCACGCGAAAGCGCCGGCCGGAGGGCGGGGAAACAGGGGGGGACATGTTCAATAATTTAACAGAAAACGATACGCTGGCCGCCGCCGGGAGTTATCGGACTATCTTAGCCTGAT
>JBBSHP010000379.1:0-5282 GCA_038232555.1 Bryobacterales bacterium | reverse complement strand
ATTGCCCGGCAAAGGCGGTTCGTTCGGATCGACGATCGCCTGCACGACCGCAGGACCGGGATGCGCCAGCGCTTGCCGAAGAATGGACTCGGCCTGATCGGGCTGGGTGATCGTGAAACCTGCCGCGCCGCAGTTCTGTGCGAAGCCGGCGAAATCGATCGGCTGCAACTCGACGCCGAACTGCGGATTCCCGCCCATCGCGATCTGTTCCCACTTGATCTCGCCTAAAACGTCGTTCTTGATTACGATGACTTTGACGGGCAATTTATATTTCACGCACGTAGCAATTTCGCCCATCAACATGGTGAGACCGCCATCGCCGACGACGCATACGACCTGGCGCTCCGGATAAGCGACTGCGGCGCCCACCGAATAGGGGAGTCCGTTGCCCATGGTGGCCAACAAGCCGGACAGCGAGAACTGCATCCGATCCCGAATCTCGATGTAGCGTGCGGTCCAGGTCGCAATGGTTCCGCTGTCCGAGCAGACGATGGCATCGTCGTCGAGCAGCTTGTTGAGATGATAGGTCACCACCTGCGGCTTCATCGGCATGTCGGGGCGCGTCCCACGCTCTTGCATTAACTCGTTCCACGCCTTCATTCGCTTTTGAGATTTCTCGAGAAAGCTGCGGTCTTCGTGCCGTTTCACCAGCGGCAGCAACGCCCTGAGAACGGTTTGACAATCGCCCACCAAACCAACCTCCGCAGGATGCCGCAGCCCGATCCGCGTGGGATCGATGTCGATTTGAACGGTCTTCGCCTTGCCCGGCTTCGGATAAAACTCCATATAGGGGAACACGCTGCCGGCGATCAGGAGCGTATCGCACTCCTGCATGGCATCCTGGGAAGGCGCGGTACCCAACAAACCCAGACCGCCGGTCGTATAGGGACTGCGGTCAGGCACCACGCCCTTGCCCAGCAGCGGCTTGATTACGGGCGCGCCGAGCTTCTCCGCCATCTGAATCACTTCATCGCGGGCATGTAAGCAGCCCCGGCCGGCCAGGATAGCAACGCGCGAACCGCCGCTAAGAAGGGCCGCAGCTTCCTGCAAACGCCGCTCGGGCGGCATCGGATAGGCAGCGGCGTAAATGTCGCCGCTGTGCTTGGGGATATTCGCCGCCGATCGCTCTCCCTCGGATTTGGTCCACTCCTGAATGTCTTTGGGGATCGTGATGTGCGAAACCGTGCGGAGCGCCAGCGATGTTTTCACCGCCTTGTCTACAACATTGATGACGTGCCCAGGCCCCATCACCCGCTGATTGTAGGCCGCGACATCCATGAACAACTTGTCGAGATCGACGTCCTGCTGGTAGTGGGTCCCGATCAAGTCGTGAAAGGTGTGGCCCGTTATCGCCAATACCGGCTGGCCGTCGCACTTGGCGTCGTACAAGCCGTTCAGGAGGTGAATGCCACCGGGTCCGGAAGTTGCGACGCAGACCCCCAAACGACCGGTGAATTTGGCGTAACCGCAGGCTGCAAACGCCGCCGCCTCCTCGTGGCGCACCTGAATGAACCGCATCGTGTCTTGATGCGTTCGTAAGGATTCGAATATACCGTTCACCCCGTCTCCGGGGAAGCCGAAGATGGTGTCGACTCCCCATTCCGTGAGGCGCTCAATCAGCAGATCAGATACAGTTTTCGACATTTATTGCTCCCTCCAATCGTTCTAGAATCACTAACTTGTTTACTTTCCCGGCCACGGCAACCAGCCTCGGGTCATATAGTCGCCGAGTGTCAAGGAAACCAGGATCAGGAACCAGATCACGGCGCCACATATAATGACGCGGACCAGCTTCGAATCATACAGGGCATGCATGAAAAAACCGGCGATCAGTGCGGCCTTCATTGTGGCGATACCGACCGCCGCCACCATGCTGAATGGCCCCATGTTGATGAAGCCGAGTAGGGTGGTCAGCAATGTCAGGCCCAGCAGACCCAGCCAGGTGAACACATAAGTTTTCCTGGAGACGACCGGTCCACTCATCTAATGAAACCCCGGTACATAAAAAATGGCGTAAAGGAACACCCAGACGATATCGATGAAGTGCCAATAGAGACCACTCATTTCGACGGGCGTGTGATACGAGCCCGTAAAGCGGCCCAACCAGGACCGGAACAGAATCCAGGCCAAGACGCCTTCGCCAATCAGCATGTGCATGGCGTGCAGGCCCGTCATGATGAAGTAAAAGACAAAGAACATCTGCACCCGGCCGGGATTGGGCCCATTGAACTCGAACCAAAATGCGGGTACTTTGTGCTCCACGAAATGCAAATAATACTCGGTGAATTTCAACCCGAGAAAGACCGCGCCGATCGCCATCGTACAAAGCAAGAAAACGCTTAGCAGCGTTTGCCGTCCGGCCGCCGCGCTGTAAACCGCCAGAGCCATTGTCAGGCTGCTGCAAATCAGCACGGCGGTGTTCACGGCCCCGATGGTTAATTCCATGTGCCGCGCGCCGGCTTCGAACGCCTGACCATAGTACATGCGATACACCGAAAACGCCATAAACAAGCCACCGAATAACATCACTTCGGTCGCGAGAAAGATCCACATACCCACGCTGGCGGTTTCCCGCTGTTGTTCCGGCGTGGCGAACTGCTCGCGCAAAGCGAGAGCCGCGTCAGACAAAGTGCAACTCCTTCTTCATCGCCTCATAGTCGTACGCGCGGGTAGTCACAACGGGAGTAACCTCAAAGTTGTGAGTCGGCGGCGGCGAGGTTGTCTTCCACTCAAGACCAGTCGCCCGCCACGGGTTTTCCGGGGCGGGTTCGGCGTACTTCCAGGACCAGAGCAGATACAGCAGGGGCGCCACATAGCCAATTCCAAGAATGGACGCACCGGCGGTGGACAATACGTTGAGCACCTGAAATTCCGGCGGGTAAGCGGCATAGCGGCGAGGCATTCCCAAATATCCGAGTACGAATTGTGGAAAAAACGTCAGGTTGAAGCCCAGGAATACCGTCAGCGCGCTTAGTTTTGCTAGGCCCTCCGGATACATCTTGCCGGTAATTTTCGGCCACCAATAATGCACACCGCCGAGATAGGCCATCACCGTGCCGCCTACCATGATGTAGTGAAAATGGGCGACGACAAAGTATGTGTCGGTAACATGCACATCCAGGCCAATGGCCGCTAGAAATAGGCCCGTCATTCCGCCGATGGTAAACAGTCCGACAAATCCGATTGCATACAGCATCGGCGTGTCCCACGAGACGGAGCCGCCATATATGGTCGCGGTCCAGTTAAACACCTTGATCGCCGACGGCACCGCGATGAAGTAACTGAGAATCGAAAACGCCATCGCCGAATAGACCGACTGTCCCGCTACGAACATGTGATGGCCCCACACCAGAAAACCGAGCACCGCGATCGAAATGCTGGAGAAGGCAACGGCCTTATAACCAAATAGCGGCTTGCGCGCGAAAGCTGGGATAATTTCGCTCACGACCGCCATCGCGGGCAGCACCATGATGTAAACCGCCGGATGCGAATAGAACCAGAACATGTGCTGGAAGAGTATCGGATCGCCTCCCAGAGCCGGATCGAAAATGCCAACCTGGAAAATTCTTTCTACCGCCACCATCAGCAAAGTTACGGCGAGCACCGGGGTCGCCAAAACGAAGATCAGGCTGGTGGCATACATGGACCATATGAAGATGGGCAAACGCATCCAAGTCAGTCCGGGAGCGCGCATCCGGTGAATGGTGGCGATAAAGTTCAGGCCGGTCATGATGGACGAGAACCCGGAGATAAGAATGCCAACCGCCGCGGCTACCACGTAAGTGGTCGAGTAACTGGTGCTGAACGGCGTGTAGAATGTCCAGCCCGTGTCCACACCTCCTCGAAAAAGGGCGTAAACAGTAACAAGTCCGCCCAGCATGAAGACATACCAGCTCAAAAGGTTTAGCTTCGGGAAGGCCAGGTCCTTGGCGCCAATCGCCATCGGAATTACGAAATTCCCCAGTGTGTTGGGAATCGACGGAATTAAGAAGAACCACACCATGATGATTCCGTGCATCGTAAACAGCTTGTTGTAAGTTCCGGGCGGAACCAGGTCGGCGGTGGGCGTCAAAAGCTCCAGCCGCATGAGCAGCGCGAAGAATCCGCCGAGGAAGAAGAACGCTGTGATCGACACGGTGTATAAGATACCGATCCGCTTATGATCGGTGGTAAGCAGCCACGAAAGAATACCTTGCTTGTCGGTGAGGTAGTTATCCGAAGTGGCGGTTGGGGCGAGTAGAGCCTGAGTCATGTCAGCGTACCTCTGGTTGCGTGCCGGAGATGGATGTGGCGCCCGGCCCGGAGATTCCTGGTTGCGTGAAGTCTGCCCCGGGCTGAGGACCGATCGATTTGATAAAAGAAATGAGTTGGATCACTTGCTCCTCATTCAATTGACCGTCGAAAGTCGGCATGATGTCCTGGTATCCCAGCACGATCCTGGCGCGTGGCTGCAAGATCGATTCGCGCAGGTAAGTGTCGTCGGCCAGGATCGTCTCTCCGGTTGCGATTTGTACCGGCCGGCGGTACAGCCCTTGCAGGTTGGGACAGCTGCCGCGCCCATCGAAATGATGACAATTGGCGCACCCGTACTGATGAAACAGCTTTTCCCCTTTGGACGCCAGAGAACCTTCCGCCGCACCTTGCTCCAGCCATAACTGGTAATCGCGCGGAGCCAAGGCGTAGACCCAGCCGATCATTCCAGAGTGCTTGGTTCCGCAGTATTCGGCGCAAAAAAGATGGTATTTTCCGGGCTTGGTCGCCTGAAACCAAGTGGTTGTGTAGCGCTTGGGAAGTACGTCCTGTTTGGTGCGGAAGGCCGGCACGAAGAAGCTGTGAATGACATCCTGGGAGGTCATGGTCAACTTCACCGGACGGCCTACCGGAATATGCAGCTCATTGATCTCGCGCTGTCCGTCCGGGTACTGGATCTTCCACATCCACTGCTTAGCGACGACATACATACCGATCGCATTGTCCGGCGGCCTCTCGATATCGAAGTACAGCCACGCGCCCCAGGCGAAGAATCCCATGAAGAACACGAACGGAATCACGGTCCAGGCGATTTCCAGAGGGATATTGTTGCGCCTCTGCGATCCGAGCTCATTTTCGTCCTTGCGGTGAAAGCGAACCGCGGAATAGATCAATACTGCCGCAATCAGGACGGACACGAATCCGCAGATCAGCACCATCGTCCAAAACAGCCAGTCGTAATGCTGGGCGATGGTGGAGGCCGCTTCGGGCATAAGATGGAAGCGGGCTCTCATCCGTGACGCGCTTCCCGT
>JBBSHP010000378.1:0-5283 GCA_038232555.1 Bryobacterales bacterium | reverse complement strand
GGTTCTGGCTGGGGATTCGCCGCTGGTTGTCCTTCACCCTCCGGGTGAGTCCGCACAACCGCTTCTATTTCGCTCATGTTGAACAATGGTAACCACTTCTGTGTTCAAGCTTCGAGGTCTACTGCCGTTTAAAGGTTTATAAGTCCAGAGACTGAATTATGAAGGAGGATCAGTAACCGTGCACTCAGCACGGCTTTAGACTAATGATTTTGCAACCCCACAGCCACCTTTGGTCGGAGTAACAAGCCGGACTTTGCGGAGAAAGTACGGTGGAACAAGCTATCAGTGTAGGTCATCAATACCAAAATCGTACCCTTTTCCTTGGCTTCCCTTGGCCGGTTCTGGGGAACCGATCAGAAAGAAAAGGTACTCGCCTTTCGACAACGTGCCCGTGTTTATCCGGAACAAATGCGGGCTCACCTCCAGGGATTCAAATTGCTTAATTGCGGCTCTGAGTTCCTGTTTTGGGCCGGCCGCTCCCATGTCAGTTTCGCGGCGGTCCTGCTTTACGTCCATAACAAAAAGAGCGATCTCCTCCATCCCTTTGCCTTCCGGCAAGCGCATGTAGAAGGTCCGCTGCGAATCGGAAATCCTGGTTTTTGAGGCGACGCCGGCCAAGTAGGCCGACACTTTGCCTTTTTTCATCATGAGCTTACCTAGGCCGGCTCCTTGTTTGGCGCCTAACAGTATCTTGATATCGATTTTGATCGGGACGGCTCCCCTGAAATAGTACAAACCTGGCTCCAAAGGAACTTTCGACGCCAGCTCGTCTGCTGGATATTCTTTGACTGGCGCAGTTGACTTCTCGGCTGAAATGACAGGGCCAGCGGCCGGTGCACTCGATACAGGCGTGTAGGGCTGCGTAGGGTCCAGAAGAAATTTGATGACGTTATCACTAACGCCAACCTTCTTAAGCTCCAGCAATTCGTCCGTGCTCAAATCGAATGCCTTGCCGTTCTTTTTGATCTTCGTGAGAATCAGGTCTTCCGACAACCCCGTTTGAGAGAGCTTAACGACGTCTTCAATGGTCAATCGCCCTTCCCGAAAGCGGTCGGGCTGTTGCGCACTGGCCGAAGCCGGAACACAGGCGAGATGAATCGCTATGACTAGTAATCCGAGAAGAGACCGCATTATACGCTTCAATTGAGGTTAAATCAGAAACGCTTCACTTGCAAACATCACAATTAAGGGTGTAAGGTTGTAGGCTGTTATGACTGATTCGGGTGTGCGAGGGCGGGCAGCACGGCGGACGTCGGAGCCGGGTGAACCCCCTGCATCATCCGAAAATTTGGCTCTCCTGTATCAGGGATTGCTGACGGGCATCGTTCGAATACAAGCGCGACGCCAGCATATCTCGGATCCCGAATCGTTCCGAAAGAAGACCAAAGCGGTTCTCGAGCAAGTGGAGCGGGACGCGGCCACCGCTCGTTACGACGGAAACGATGTGCGGGATACCCATTTTGCGGTGGTAGCATTCCTGGATTCAGTGGTGCTCAATTCCAATGACGCCGTGCGCTCGGAATGGGAGCGAAAGACTCTTCAAGAAGAATTGTTTGGGCAAACAGATGCCGGCGTGGTCTTTTTCGAAAAGCTCGAACATTTCCGCTCGCGCCGGGATTCGGCACAATTGGCCGACATTCTAGAGGTCTATCTGCTATGTCTTCTGTTGGGATTCGAAGGGCGCTACTCAGGCCGGTCACGCGGCGACTTGGATAGCATAACCGAAAGGGTAAGGAGACGGATCGAAGACATTCGCGGGAGGAGTCCTCAGATTTCTCCCGATGGCGCCTTGGGGACACAAGCGATACCGTCGCCCGTTCTGAAAGAAGATCGTGGAGTTCGTTATGCTCTGCTTGCTTTGGCTGCAGTCATTTTTACAATCCTGGTTTTTATAGCCTTGAGGTGGAACTTGTCTTGGGCTTCCGAGCAGGTGTACGGCAAATTACTGTAATTAATTTAAGGCTGCTGTGACAATCAAGGGTCTAATATTTTCTCTGTTTCTATACATTTCACTGGTGTGGGTCGCGGCTGCATACCTCCGTTCCGGAGACCAGATCATGGAATTCGGGCTTTTCTGGACGGCTGCGGGCTTATTGCTAGTGCTGCTGTTTATCATTGGTTCGCGTCTGCTAGGTTGGTGGCGTTTGTGGCGAGCGAAATCGGTTGCCCGAAAGAACGTGCCAGCAAGCCCCGAGCAGGTCGTCCACGAAGACGACGCGTCGCTTACCGCCTTGATAGCTGAGGCGAACTCCGCACTTTCCAAGGCTCCTGCATATTCCGACACGCACGCAGGAACACCGCTTTCCCGGCTCCCTTTGTATTTAATGATCGGACCCGAGGCAAGCGGAAAGACTAGCACATTTACTAACTCCGGGCTGGAGCCGCAGTTGCTCGCCGGCGAGGTGAAAGGGCGGATGCCCCTGGCGGCCACCCGGCTATGTAATATCTGGTTGGCTAAGAATGCCGTTTTCGTAGAAATCGCCGGGCGGGCCTTCAGCGGAGACCTGAGCCGCTGGACTCAACTGCTGCGGGTATTACGTGGGCAGGCCGCAAGTCCTGGCTGGCGGCGATTCTGGACTTCGCCTGCACCGCAAGTCGCCCTGAGCGGAGTCGTCGCGTTTTTTGATATCAAGAATTTGATGGGTACAGGTAACGCTGAGAGCCTGACGCGTCAAAGCCGTGATTGGCAGGAACGGCTGGGATCCATCGGTGAAGTCTTTGGAGTCGAATTTCCCGTTTATCAGGTCATAACCAAATGTGATGCAGTCTCGTTCTTTGACGATTACTTTCGACGTTTGCCCGAGGCAGAAGCGAATCAAGTATTCGGCTGTACTCTCCCGGCCAAGGATCCAAATGGGTCGCAGCCGGCACAGGTGTTTGCTGAAGCCGAGACGAAGCGGCTGAGCCGATCATTCAATCCTTTGTTCCAGGCACTGGCTCAAAGACGTGTGACGCATTTGGCCCACGAGCCCGATCCGAAGCGCCGGCCGGGGGTTTACGAGTTCCCCAGGGAGTTCAAGCGCATAAAGTCACCGCTGGTGCAGTTACTGACTGACGCTTTTCGACCGCATCCGCTGCGGCCCGGTCCTCTTCTTCGCGGCTACTATCTAACCGGTATGCGCGAAGTAGAACCGGTGGCGGCCGATCTGGGAGTGACTCGCGCAGATTGGTCCGCCGTCGAAGTTGCGGCAGATGCCACCCGGTTGTTTCGTGGAGACGCGACCCAGATATTCCGTCTTGACGACTCGAACTTAAAAGATCGCGGTGGCGCGGGACTTGTCCCTCGCTGGATGTTTAGCCAGGACCTGTTTCACACCATTATCTTGAAAGACCAACCCGCCCGGCGTGTGGTGCCGGTCGATTCTCGTTTGGAGCTATATCGACGAGGGGCATTGGGTGCACTCTGGGCACTGTGTGGTCTGTTGTGCTTTGCCTGGATCTGGTCTTGGAATGAGAATCGCAACCTGCTGCATGAAGTGGGACAGGTCGTTGAGGCGGATGTTCAGAAACGTGGAAAATTGCCGCTGCTGGCCGATCTTCAATCTCTCGATGCGCTCCAAGGCCAGGTCAAGAGATTATCGGAGTACGACCGAAACCGGCCCCCCCTGCCGCTCCGCTGGGGCCTGTATTCCGGAGACAGGGTTGCGGCCCCGTTGAAGAGCGCCTACTTTCGGCGGTTTCAGCAGCTTATCTTGAATTCCTTGAACGGCGTACTGATTGCCAGTCTCGAAGCGGTGCCGAGCAACCCGCCTCCGAACGCTCCCTACCAACCAATCTATGCAGAGTTGAAAGGGCACCTGATGATATCTTCTGGTGCTTGTAAACCCGAGCCCTCATTCGCGGCACAGATTCTCAAGCAGACCAGTGATCGGGCAGGACTAGCCACCACCGCCGAGTCGAAGGCGCTGGTCGACCGGCAGATCGAATTCTACGCTAAGGAGCTAGCCTATGGAAATCCCTGCCGTCTAACAGAAAACACTGCGGTTCGGGACCATGCCCGCGCGTACCTCACGAAGGTCAGAGGCGTCGAGACGATTTACAAAAATGTAATGGCGCGTGCGGAACATACATTGCCGGCTCCGTTGCGACTGGGAGCGATCGCCCCCAACTATACTCAGGTGCTGACGGGTCCCGCTGAGGTGAGTGGCGCCTTCTCGCGCGATGGTTGGAAATTTATCGAAAGAGCCTCGAAAGAAGGCAACGCCGGTGTTCTCGGTGAGTCTTGCGTAGTCGGAAGTCCAAGCGGTGTGGTGGGCGAATGGAAGCAGGATGCTGAGCTTGCAGGGGCCATTCAGCGCCTCTTCATTCGTGACTATATCGAGCACTGGCGGCATTTCGTGACGGGGTTCTCGGTTGTCAAATACCGGAGTCCAGAAGATGCTGCCAGGAAGCTCGAGATTATGGCCGATCATAAGTCCCCGTTGCTCGGATTGCTGGCTCTCACGGCGAATCAGACCAATTTTCCCGCCGAACGTGCAAATTCAAAAACTCTGGATAAACTCACGCCCCTAATCAACAAGGTGATCCCGGGATTGGGGAAGGCCGAGAAAACAGTTGACAGAATGACAGATGCGGCAATGGGCCCGCCCGAAATGTTCAGTAGCCCGACTGATATAACGAGGGTTTTTCAGCCGGTGCACTGGGTTGTACCCCCGAGCAGCGATACTTGGGTGATCGACAAGAATAGCGCCTATATCGAAGCGCTTGCACAGTTAGGGCATTCTATGCAGGAAATCGCCCGAAGCGGGGTAGATCCCACGATTCATCAGGCGGCCGCTCAGAACCGCGAGAAGGCTTTGGATGCTGTTCGACAGATTGCGAGGGGCTTCAAGCCGACCCAAGTGGGTGGGCTGGACGCATCCGTGCAACACCTACTGGAAGATCCCATACGATTTACCGCGCCCTTCATCATCAAAGATTTCGAGAATGCCGCGGCGGGGAAGGTGAATCAAGAACTCCGAACCCTCTGCACCCAGTTTAAGAGTACTCTTCACAAGTACCCGTTTCAGCCTTCGCGGGACGATGTAAGCCTTCAGGAACTGAGCGCCTGGTTTGCGCCGTCCACGGGGAAAATTTGGAAGTTTCAGGCACAATCCATGGCCGATTTTGTATTTAAAGAGGGTTCTCAATGGAAATCCAAAGACCCGGCGAAAAAGCCCCAAGTGACACCAGACATGCTGTCTTTCTTAAAGCATGCCCAGGAGCTTACAGATGCTTTCTTCCCCCCGGGCGCTGCGCAGCCTCAACTCACCTACACACTACGTCCGAAATTGGACAGCAGCT
>JBBSHP010000377.1:0-5287 GCA_038232555.1 Bryobacterales bacterium | reverse complement strand
TGCCTAATGCCTATTTCGATTCGCTCGGGATTCCGAGATTAACTGGCGGCCGATAGCTCAACCCGCCGAACCGCCGGATGCGGACCCGCATGTCCGGTGGTGTAACAGGGAAAGCTGGCGACAGCCTACCTATGTTTATTTACTTTCCTCTTTGCCCATGTAGAGTTCGCTGATCAGATTCCGATGATTTTCGATCACCTTCATCCGGCGGACCTTCATGGTTGGTGTCAGTTCGCCGGTTTCGATGGAAAAGTCTCGCTCTAACACCCGGAATTTGCGGATTTGTTCGAACGATGCCAACTGCTTGTTCGCGCGGCTGACTGCCTTCTGCACTTCCGCCACCACGGGAGCAGCCACTACCACTTCAGAGGGCTGTCGGCCCTTCCATCCCTCCATACCCTGTAATGATTCGGCATGCGCTGCGTTGAGCGTGAATAGCGCCGTCACATAGGGAAGCTTGTCCCCGATGAGAAGTACCTGGTTGATCAGCGGCTCGGTCTTGAACAGACTTTCCACTCGGGTCGGATAAATCTTCTTGCCGTTCGAGGAAACGATCAATTCTTTCTTGCGGCCGGTGATAAACACGTACCCTTCGCTGTCGATCTCGGCGATGTCGCCGGTGGCCAGCCAGCCATCCCGAAGCACCGCGGCGGTCGACACAGGATCGCGATAGTAGCCGGTGAACAGGCACGGGGTCCTAATCAGCAGCTCGCCATCCTCCGCCAGGCGCACTTCGACCCCAGCGAGCGGCTTCCCGATACTTCCGAAGCGCGGGTGGTCGAGGGGATTCAAAGTCACTACGCCGGCTTCGGTGAGCCCATAGCCTTCAATGAGCGGCATGCCGATGGCGCCATAGAACTCCGCGAGCTCTTTACCGAGCGGCGCGGCTCCGGAAGCTGCGATTCGCAAACGTCCGCCCAGGCGCTCGCGGATTTTCGAAAAAACCAACCGGTCGGCCAGCTTCAGGGAGGATCTCATCCACACCGGAACCGGCTTGCCCTGCTGGCGCAAACGCGCCGCCTCAGCGCCTAATCCAACGGCCCCATGCAGAAGTTTTTTCGAGAGCTTCCCGCGTTTGTTCAGCTCCGCGTTAATGCTTGTAAATACGCGCTCCCAAACCCGAGGAGGGGCCAAAAAAAAAGTGGGCCGAATCGTTTTCAGCTCATGAGGAAGTTTCGCGAGGCTCTCTGAAAACCAGACCTGAACCCCCAGCCGCAGTGGGACCAGCTCGCCTACCACGCGTTGCGCAATATGGGCCGATGGAAGAAAGACAATCGTCGAATCGGCGGGAGTCAACCCGAGAGCAGCCGGCCCCATGTCGGCATTCGCTGCCAGCGCCCCTTGGGTGACCAAGCCCATCTTAGGCTCGCCTGTGGCTCCGGAAGTCAGGTACAGAATGGCCGGATCGTGGACGGCAATGTCCTTTTGGATCGTCTCGAAAAGGTCCGGGTCCCTCTGCATCGCCTCCCTGCCCTGGGTGCGCACCTGGTCGAGAGTGAGGGTATCGTCGGCTTCACCCGTTAACAGAATGAAGCGGACCGCTAAGCCTGAGTCTCCGGCCGCCGCGATCAAAGCGCGCATAGTTTTCGGATTCTCGACGAACAGCGTGCGGGCATCGCTGGCCCGGACATTGGCGACTAGTTCCGGCAAGGGATAACTGGTATACAGGGCCGCCGATACAGCGCCAGCGGCCATGATCCCCAGATCAACGAGATAAAATTCGGCGCGGGTTTCCGAGTGGATCGCGACAATCTCGCCCTTCGCGATCCCGAGGCCACGCAGGCCACAGGTGATCTCTTGTACCGCGTCCCGATATTGCGCCCAGGTGTAGGTTTGGTATTCGCCTTTGCCTATAGGCTGGTGCAAAGCCGGGGCCGTCCCGTGGGCATTTGCGGTATCTTCGAGGACCGCATAGACGGTTCTGGAATTCATTGGATATCCATAGTATAGTGATTGCCAGCGCAGTCAAATGGCTATCGCCGGTCCTCGATTTGCACCTTCGCCCTGAGGTTGGCGACGCCAGCAGTAAAGCGCGAGCCGGCTACGATGAACGCCACGGCATCATCTACCCAGTCGTGCGCGGTACCGTCGGGATCGTGAGAAGCTGCGGTCAAGGTGTACTCTTTGGGACAGAGATCGCACCTGAAGTGGAAACGCGCGGTGACCGTCTGGCCGGGGCTACACCGTCCCAGTGCGACCTGCTCCAAGTCGGTGTTGGTGCCGTAGACTTCCAAACCGATTCGGGTGCGGATCATGATCCCGATGACCGGATGTTCTATCTCATCCTGGAACCGGACCACCACGCGTACCGAAACCTCTTCGCCGCTCTGCCAGATCATAGTGGGTTGGCCGCCCTGACCGAGGGTTTCGAGCGCCATGATTTCGGCCCGGCCGTCGCCCTTGCGCATGGCCGGTGCCAGGGGGCTATTCTCACCTTCTCCCCAGGCCCGAAATCGTTTGGCCACGGCGGCTCTATAGCTGTCGAGAATCTGGCGCGGATCGCCCTTCTTTACGGTCGAACCCGCATCGATCCACCAGATCTCGTCGCATAGCTCAGCCAGCAATGCCGGCTCGTGAGAGATCAGGAAAACGGTGGCGCCGCTCGCCCGCAGGCGGTTCAACGCGACGGAAGCCTGCGCCCGTTGAAGCGCGTCCTGGTACGCCAGCGTGTGATCGATAACGAGAACTTCAGCCGGTGAGAGATCAAGCGCATCCAACGGACCA
The DNA here is from genome assembly GCA_038232555.1 of Bryobacterales bacterium. Lineage (GTDB taxonomy): Bacteria > Acidobacteriota > Terriglobia > Bryobacterales > Bryobacteraceae > JBBSHP01. The sequence continues at coordinate 2,563 of JBBSHP010000377.1, read as the reverse complement.
AGGTATCGTCGGGGCGGACCCAGGTACCGTCGCGTACCCTTTGACAAGCCGCCGGCAACTGGCTGATCGAGCTGCGCCAGTTCGCGCGCTGCGCTCCCATTCTCTGCGATGATTCCGATGATCGCCATCATAGATAGAATAACGTTTGACTCCCCTGCTCCTCTTCTTGCTCGCGGCAAGCGCTTTCCCGGAACAGCAGGTGCGGCACATACTGGCATCGGGAACGGGTGTTGCCATGTTGCCCACGGGCAGAATCGAAATCACATCTACGCTGAAGCTTCCGGACGGTTCGCACGACCTCACGATTGTGGGAGTGCAAACTACACTGCATGCTTCCAATCAGTTCCGCGGACCAGCCCTGCTGAGTTGCAAGCGATGCCGTAACATTACGATTCGGAATCTGTCCTTTGACGGGAATCGGGCGGCCTTGGAAAGGCCCCTGCCGCTGCCTCCCACGGACCTCCCTTTTGCGCGCTTTTACCCCAACAACGGAGTTCTGCTGGAGGATTCCGATGGTCTCGCGCTGCAGCATGTGGAGTTCGAGAACATGCCCAACTTCGCGGTCATCGTTAACCATTCGAAGCACGTCTCCATTGTGCACGCGGGCGTGAAGAACAGCGGATCGCGCAATGCGAAGGGCCGCAACAACACGTCCGGCGGGATCCTTCTCGAGGAAGGAACACAGGACTTCACTATTGCCGATTCCACTTTTCAAGGGATTCGTGGAAACGCCGTGTGGACGCATTCCTGCTATCGATCGCCTCGCAATCTGCGGGGCAACATCGCGAATAACAAGTTCTCCGACATTGGCCGGGATGCAATCCAGATTGGCCATGCCTCGGAAGTCATGGTAGCAGGCAATACCGGGCACAGAATCGGGATGCAGGTGGCCGAGGTAGACGTCGAGAATGGCGGCACTCCGGTCGGGATCGACACGGCTGGCAACGTAGACCGCTCGACCTACGAGCACAATCGCTTTGACGAAGTAAACGGAAAGTGCATCGACCTGGACGGGTTTCACGACGGCTCAGTACGTGGCAACACTTGCGTGAATCGCGGCAAGCCGGAGGAGTATCCGTATGGGAATTTCGGAATCGCGCTGAACAACACCAGTATCGAAATGCGCTCTCAGAACATCCGCATCGAAGACAACCGGCTGGAGGGCATGAAGTTCGGCGGCATCTTTGTCATCGGAACCGGCCACCAGATTCTCAGGAACCACATGACGCGCCTGAACACCTCGCATTGCAATGAGACCCATGCGAAGTTCGGTTGCCTCGCCATTGCAGGCGAGCCCGGTTTTCTTGAAAGCGGGATCTATCTCGCCCGGCGTGCCGATAAACGCGATCCGGTGCGGGGTGTAATTATTCGGGCCAACCTGATTTCCGGCTGGAAGATGTCGGCCCATTGCATTGAAGCGGCGCCCGGCGTGCGGCTGGCCGACAATAGTATTCGCGGCAATCGCTGCAAGGATGAGTGATGGCAGATCCAAATGTTACAGAGCGTATGCGCGCGGATTGGAACGAGCGCGCCCGCGAAGACGCCCACTACTACGTAGCGTTCGGCAGCAAGGATCAGGATCAGGAAGGCTTCGAGTCGACCGCGGCTGAAGTAGTGGGCGCAGTGGAATGGGAACTGAAGCGATTTGCGAAGGACGCCAACCGCCGCTCCTGGCGAGCCCTGGAGATCGGCTGCGGTCCGGGACGGTTGATCAAACCGCTCAGCCGGAGCTTTGGCGAGATTCACGGCGTGGATGTATCCGATGAGATGGTGCGGATCGCACGCGAGCGGCTGCAGGGGATCCCGCATGCGCACGTGCACGCGACCAATGGCGCGAGCTTGAACCTTTTCGCGGACGAGTCCTTCGACATCGTCTATAGCTATGCCGTTTTTCAACACATTCCAAGCCGGGATGTGGTGCTCGAGTACATGCAGGAGACCCGGCGCGTACTGAAGCCCGGCGGGATTTTTCGGGGACAGTTCAACGGCGTCGCCCCGGAACAAGCTGCCACCACCTGGAGCGGCGTGGGATTCTCGCCCGAGGACATCCGCGGCTTCACACGCGAGAATGGCTTTCAGCTCCTCGCGCTGGAAGGGGCTCACACGCAGTACATGTGGACCACCTGGCGCAAGCGACACTCCCATACGCGCCTTGGGGCCGCCGACGACGTGCACATCCGTCGCGTGACGAACGCATCCAGCAGTGAACCTGTTGTTCCGGACCGGGGGCCGCTCGCCGCGATTTCCGTCTGGGTGACGGGATTACCCGATAACGCCGATTTAAGTAACCTGGTAGTGCTTCTGGACGGAGCGCCCGGGACCTGCGTGTACATCGGACCTCCTGAAGCGGATGGTCTGCAACAGGTGAATGTGATGTTGCCGGCAGGGGTACGCACGGGATTGGTCCCGGTGGAACTGCTGGGTCGCGTTGCTTCTATTCGTGTTATTCCGGCCGGCCCACTGACCCCTCGCATTCTCACGGTTAGCGATGGCATCAACGTAATCTACAAGAATCGGTCCACCACTGGTTCTGTGAAGGTCCAGCTTGAGGAGATCGTCCAGC
>JBBSHP010000376.1:0-5310 GCA_038232555.1 Bryobacterales bacterium | reverse complement strand
GTTGGGGAGCGGCGCCTGTGCGAGCGACACGCCGCTTCTGCGCGATCAACGGGATACTGCTCCCGCCATCGACTTTCAATGCCAGGTTCCCTTTGAAGTCGACTCTTTCCACAGCCACGCGCACATCGTAATCTCCGTCGAGATAAATGGATGTAAAAACGGAAGCTTCCAATGGCTTGTCAACGGAGGGAAGGATTTGAGCCGCCGAATACGTTCTGAGAAGCGCCGGCGTCACAATCGCACGATCCAGAATCTGCTGCGCAGCCGCCAGGTAGCGTTCCATCAGCAACGGGGGAATAAAGAGCGTTTCGCCATTCGTATCAAAACCCGCGCCGCCCGTTCCATCGTTCGGAAATAGCTCGGATACGTTGAAATCCACGCCCAACAGGTCGCGAATGGTGTTGTGATATTCGCGGCGATTGAGGCGTCGCAACGCCACTGCCCCGGCAAATTCACCGGCGTTACAGGCGGTCTCGCGCAGCCGGGTTTCGATCCAATTGGAAACCCGTAGACGGTCGTCTTCAGTGAGTTTCGTTTCCACCGGCGGCATGGTCCGGTTGCGCAACTGCGCCGCGACATTGTGCCACAGGCCGCGATTTGCCTCAAGGTCGTTCACGGTGTGGGCCTTGAGGAAATCGATCCTGTTCTTAGCTTTCGCCGGATTATGGCAGGCGGAGCAGTTCTGCGCGAGGACCGGGCGAATGGTTTGGGCGAACTCATCCAGCGAAGGTTGTTGTGCTGCACCCTGCACCGCTATTGCGAGCAGAATTCCGCCCGCTACGAAAGACGCGGGCACCCTTGAAGAAAACATCGCGGGTCTATAGTCCGAGGTTCTGGCGAGCATATTGAATGCTCGCCAAATTATTCTGGTCTTCTAATTTCAACTGCTCCTCCGCGCTCAGGCCGCTGGTTCGTGGCAAAGCCTTCTTCGGGGGATTCTTCCTAACCAAGACCAATGTCTTGGCGAGATCGCGGCCCGGCAGCGGGCTATAACTATCATCAAAAGTCGCCCAGTACTTGTCTGTGAAGACCGGGATTTTGAGCGGATCCCGGGTGATCGTTTCCAGATCCAAGGGCATATCCGGATTTTTTTGACGGAGCTTTCGGACCATGGCTTTCAGATCAAGCAGCCCGTCTCCCAGCGGAACTTCCGAAAGCAGAAACCCATCCTGGTAGGGCTCCACCGCCATATCCTTGATGTGGCCTGACATGACGTAAGGCAGCAGAGTATCAAGCGTCTGCATGGGCTCCTCACACAGAGCAATGTTATTACCGAAATCCAGATGTGCGCCTACATATTCGCTGCTGACTCTCTTCAACCAAGCCGCCTGCTCCGCCGAGCGCCAACCTTTATGGTTTTCGATAGCCAGGCGCATCTTGTTTCTGCTGAGGACCGGTTCAGCCAGAGCCACGCTCTGCTGGTTCTTCTGGAAACTCTTCTTGAAAGCCTCAACCGAATCGAGTGCCTCGTATCGTCGCGGAGTCAGGGCAGTGTGCAGAGCGTACGCTCCGATTGCCTTTGCGGCTTTCACTCCGCCCTCGAATGCTGGAATATCGGCTGGAGTGTTCGGGAGTCGCACGTTAAAAATGACGTGCATGTCGTACGATGCGAGCTTGTCGCGGTACCGGTTGATTGCTTCAGGATCGGTGGGCGGTGCAGCGGTTTCGATGCCACCCAAACCTAAACTGTGGCAGTAATCGAGCCACTCGATGGGCGGCTTAGCTTGATTATTCGCGCGCATTCGAGCCGCGAATCCAGTCGGAGCAGCGCCTAAGCCGCGTTTCCCGTAGGGGTTGCTCGTGGGGGCTGCGGTCAGCCTGGACAAGAAAGCCGGTGCGGAACCGGCAGCGATTAGCATCTGTCTTCTTGTCATGATGGAACCTCTCTGGAATAATACCTCTATATTAGAGTGAAGAGTCGATGAGGTAGGCACCATGGGCACCAAGCGATGATCGCTAGTTTACTCCGCATAGCCGCTGTGTTACTTCTTGCCGTGCTTAGCGGTGCCGTGCTCAGCGCTCAAGAACCGGAAGCTCCGCAACCAGGTCCGCGAGGTGCACCGGGACGGGGCGGTCGAGGCCCGCGTGGCGGCGTCAGCACCAGGGAATTTCTTGGGTTGGGAGCGGCTCCCGATCCGGCTGCCGCGGCCAAGGGTGCGCCTCTGTACAAACAAAACTGCGGTGGCTGTCATGGTGATACTGCTCGCGGCGGCCAAGCGCCTAACCTGGTGCGTTCGATTGCGGTTTTGCATGATGAGAAGGACGAGGAGATTGGCCCGGTAATTAAGAACGGGAGGCCGCAGGCTGGCATGCCGCCCTTTCCAAACCTGTCGCAGGATGACATCCACAATATCGATCAATTCTTGAAGCTGCAGGTCGAGCTAGCGGCCAACCGTGGACTCTACGGGCAGACTTTTGGGAATGTCAGGAACCAGGTCTCGGGCGATGCGAAACAAGGCCAGACCTTTTTCAATGGCGCTGGTGGATGCAGCGGTTGCCATTCGGCTACTGGGGACCTGGCCAAAGTTGGCTCAAACTATTCGCAGGCCGCTCAGATGCAGGCGAAGTTTCTGTGGCCAGCCTCGCCAGGAGCGGAAAATGCGACCGTTACCACCACCTCCGGTGAAACGATCAAGGGCGCCATCCGGCGTATGGATGACTTTGGAATCTCGCTGACCGATGCCTCTGGCGAGTATCACTACTGGCCGCGCGGTCAGGTCCGTGTTCTCCTGGAGGACCGGATGGAAGGTCACCGTGCGCTGCTGCCCAAATACACCGATGCCGACATTCACAATCTGACAGCCTACCTGCTCACCTTGAAATGAAGATCCATCCATTCCTGTTTCTGCTGCCGTGCCTGCTCCCCGGACAAGGCCTTGATCCCCACACTCTCAAGCTGTTCAATCCACCCGCTGACACATGGCCCACTTATAACGGCGATTACTCCGGCCGCCGTTATAGCGAACTGAAGCAGATCGATGCATCCAACATCGATTCGCTGAAGATCGAGTGGATGTACCGGATCACGGGCATCGGCCCGCAGCGCGGCGTCGGCAACCCGTCGATCAAGTCGACTCCCTTGATGGTCAACGGCATCGCCTATTTCACCATCCCCGATCATGTCTTTGCAGTGAACGCCCGTAACGGCGAGCAGCTCTGGCAATACGACTTCGAAGATAAAGGCGGCCATCTGGTGGGCCAGCGCGGCGTAGGCATGTACGGCAACTGGCTGTACTTCCTGACACCCGATGGCTGGTTTATTTCGCTCAATGCAAAGGACGGCAAGGAGCGCTGGAAAAAGAAGGTCGCGGACGAAAAGCTGCAGTACTTCACCACCATGGCTCCGATGGTGGTGAAGAATCACATCCTGGTAGGCGTAGGTGGAGACGCCATGGACGTGCGCGGCTACCTGGAGGCGCGCGATCCGGAGACCGGCGACCTGCAATGGAAATGGTGGAGCGAACCCGAGAAGCCAGGCGACCCCGGCTCCGAGACGTGGCCGAACAAGGCCGCAATGGACCACGGCGGGGGCATGACATGGATGCCTGGCACCTACGATCCGGAGCTGAACCTGATCTATTGGGGCACCGGCAACGCCAATCCGGTATTTGCAGGGCAGAGCCGCAAGGGTGCCAACCTCTACACGGCATCCATTGTTGCCTTGGACGCCGACACGGGCAAGCTGCGCTGGTACTTCCAGGCGTCCCCGCATGACACTCATGATTGGGATAACGTGGAGACGCCCGTCCTGTTCGATGCGATCGTCGACGGCAAACCGCGCAAGCTACTGGCGCAGGGCGCGCGTGCGGGTTGGTTCTTTGTGCTGGACCGGACCAACGGCAGGAACCTGGTTTCGACGCCTTTCGCCGGAACTGGAAACTGGGCCAAAGGCGTGGACGCGAAAGGTCAGCCGATCCCCGACCCGGCCAAAGAACCCAAGGTGGATGGCTCCATGATCGATATGCCTGCCATGGGTGCCACCAACTGGCCGCCGCCCAGTTACGATCCGCAAACCGAGCTGTTCTACTTGAACGCGACTCTGGGTTATGGAATGGCTTACCAGTACGACACTTCCGATAATCCGGAAGGATACGGTGGTGGTGGGGGCGGTGGGTTCGATCTGAGATCCGCGCTGCTGGCACTGGATGTTCACACCGGGAAGATCAAGTGGAAGCATGAGCACCCGCAACGTGGCGGCTTCGGCGGCGGGGGTGCCGGTGTCTCCGGTGGTATTCTCACCACGGCGGGCGGACTTCTATTTACAGGTGACTCGGGGCATCTGGTTGCGTTCGACCCGGTCAACGGGAAGATTCTCTGGCATCAGCAACTGACCTCGGCGGTGAGCAACGGGCCGTCGACTTGGATGCTGGACGGTAAGCAGTACATCATCGTCGGAGCGGGCGATACGTTGTATGCGCTGATTCTGGCAGGAAAACGGTAAACTTAGGCCGCTCGCGATACCGCTCACCAAAAATATGTTGTCTGTGGTCTGGGGAGACGTTCGATTCGGCTTCCGGCTCCTGGCGCGCAGCCCTGTTTTCGCGCTAACCGTCTCGTTGCTTCTTGGGATCGGCATAGGAGCGAATACGTTAATTTTCAGCGTGGTCGATACCTTGCTCTTACGCCCGCTGGCGGTGAAGAATCCGGAGCAGTTGGTTCGGCTGATCGAGGTTCACCCGACGGGCTTCGTGACGTGGGATTTGCCCTATGTTCTCTGTGAGCAACTGTCGGCGCGCGCGTCCACTTTATCCGAGGTCCTCTGTCAGGGCGACGTCGATGTTGCGTTCGAGGACGGAGGCGCGACCGAACGCATTCGAGTGAACGCCGTATCCAGAAACTTCTTTTCATCGCTCGGAATACATGCACATCTAGGTCGTGTCCTCGGGCCTGAGGACGACAGCGCTGGGGCCATGAACGCGGTCCTCAGCCACGACTTCTGGCAGAGACGGTTCGCAGGCGACCCTTCGATCATCGGGCGCAGCATCAGGCTGAACGGACGCGTGTTTACCGTCGTCGGAGTCCTGCCCCAGGGTGTGAATGGCTTGACGGTCGATACGAGTCCGGGCATCCGCATGCCCATAGCCGCCGGCCGATTGCTCGGGCAAAGACCTGGCACGGATGCAGGGACTTGGTTTATTTTTTTTCAGATCTTCGGCAGGCTTCGGCCTGGTGTCACGCTAGAACGCGCGGAAGCGGAAATCGATCCGCTGGTGCGCGTGCGCCACGAGCGCAAAGGGCCGCAGGGCCCGATGTACGTAACTGCAGTACCGATGAGGGCAGGCCCCTCGGAACCGGCTTACAGGAGCAGGT
>JBBSHP010000375.1:0-5362 GCA_038232555.1 Bryobacterales bacterium | reverse complement strand
GCTGGCCAAGTCGATGAATGTCGCAGCGGTCAGTGTCGCCGAGGAGGTTGGATACCAGGAGGTTGCCACGCTGGCGCACAATGCCGGATTGAATGAAGCAATCCAGCCCACTCCAGCTATTGCGCTCGGGGCATATGAGACAACGCCGTTGGAAATTGGTGGCGCGTATACCGTATTCGCAAATAGCGGCATTTACGTAAAGCCGACCTTTGTGGTGGAAGTCCGGGCGCTGGACGGGACGCTCCTATTCAGGAACCGTCCCGAAGAGCGCCGTGTTCTAGACCCTAAAGTCGCTTTTTTGATGCAGGAGATGATGCGGGAGGTGCTCAAGAGTGGAACGGGAGCCGGCGTGAAGTCACGCGGCTTTACCGCAGAAGCTGCAGGCAAGACGGGCACTTCCCGCGACGGTTGGTTTGCCGGATTCACCTCGGACCTGCTCTGCGTCGTTTGGGTCGGCTACGATGAGAACCAGGATCTTGATTTAGAGGGAGCCAAATCGGCTTTACCCATCTGGACCGAATTCATGAAGCAGGCAGTCCAGCGTGGCTATGCAGGCGCGCTTCCCAAAGCACCCCCTGGGATTGTAGCGCTCTCGATCGACCCCGGCACGGGGTTGCTGGCCGGCCCCTCATGCCTGCAACGCCAAACGGAATATTTTATCAGCGGTTCAGCTCCGCGTACTACCTGCTTTCATCAGAGCTCGCCCGATGTTTTCACGGATGCCGATCGCTCCACCTCGCCGCCCCCAGCTCAGAATCCGTAAACGCTAAACGAACCTGCTGCCTGGCCCACTGCCCGATTCCTTTGAGGCGCGAAGCTGAGGTGGTTAGCGGAGGCCACCTACTGCACCGCGACCGTCACCCCGACCGGACTGCTGATCCCGCCTGCCACGACACTTACCGGCACAGCCCCGGATAGACTGTGCCGCCCGACATTGTCGCGATCTCGATGGTCCAGCCCGCTTTGGAGCCCGGCAATGCGTTGATGGTCAGTTGTTGTTTCGTACTCGCGTCGCCCAGGTTGGCGGAAAAGCTTAGGGATACGGGCGCGACAGTCAGGCTGTTCAAATCGATCGACCCGGTAACGTAGGCGTTCCCGGCCGAGTCCACCGCGATTCTCAGTGCGATGTCCGCGGCGCTCCCGCCCACGTAGGTTGAATACACCATTGCACCGGCCTGTTGAACTTGGAAACAAACGCATCGGGGCCACTCGCAAACGCTGTTTGCGCCGCTGCCTTCGACACAGGGAAATCGGTTGAGAAGGTGTTGCCCGTGACATAAAAATTACCCGCCGGATCCATCGCCATCTGTCCTTGGTTTTCGGTTTGGCTGCCGCCCAGGTAAGTGGAAAAAGTCAAAGTGGGATCGATTATCAGCGCGCGACCCCGATCGTAATTAGCAAGTTGAAATCCCGCGACTTTGCCGTTCAGACGATAGCTTCCGGCAACGCCCTCGATCCGCCTGGAAGGGGCCGTCCTGACGATGGAGTTCGCTAACACTGAAGACTTGCTGCGGAACCTGCACGCCCTCTCGGTGCCCTTGCGTCTGACTTCCATACCGTCCAGTCCTTCCTTGAGTCTTAACCTGCTACCACTTAGACATTCTTCGACAGGCTAATAGACAGGTCTAAGAGCCTCTCGGAGAATGTCCCCGGCCAGCCGAAGCCAGCCGGGAAGTGAGTGGAGCTACTTCTTGGGCGGATCTGGAGCCAGCACCCTTGTCATTGCGTCCGAATTTGGACTGGGAGCCTTGAAGCCGTGATCCTTTACGAATTTCTCAGCGAGACCACCTGGCCCCGGCCCGAACTTACGATACATCTTGAACTCGGAGCCGCTTGCCAGCTTGTCTTTCCAGCACTTTGGCACTTTGTCTGGTCCTAGCGTAGAGTACGCCTTAACCTGTGCTTCGGTGTCCGACATCTCTTCGTAGTCGAACGGAACGTCGAACAGGTGGGCGGGCGGGTTGTCCGTTAGGTTGAGATAGTCGAGCCTCATAGATACCTTTTCCATGGGTTGTCCCAGGAGATTTCTCCAGGTCATGGCGGACTCTACCGTGAGGCAGCCCCCTTCAAGCCAGACTGCTCTCTCCATGTCGCCCCGTTCATCCGCTCCAGGGGAAGTAGCAACCTTCCACATCTTGACCCCGAAAAGGGTTACTTCCCCAGCCAACGTCTCTCCAGGACCCATACAGGTTCGCAGGTCCTTAGGAGCCTCAGGGCGATACTTGGACGATCCGGCTTGCTGCGCGATAGTAGTTACAGCCTTGGCTAAGTCTATTGCTGACCGCTGTCCGCCGTCCGGAAATGTGACGATACGGAAATAGGGGCCGCTCCCCTTGAATGCAGAGTTTTCATCCCCCCACATCGTAAGGCCGTCCGGTCGCCTGGCGTGAATTTGCCTGGTCACCCGGGCCGGCTGGTCTGCGCGTGTGCCGAGGCCCTGATACGTAGTGGTGGTCTCGAACACGTAGGAAGGTATATTAACGACTACCTTGGTTTGCCCCTTCACTAGAAACGTGACAGCGGCCAAAATTGAGAAAGCAAAGATTGCTATTGGTCGATTCAAGGTTACTTCCCTCCCTTTGATTGCATTGTTGCGGAGCGCAAGAATACGTCATAAATTTTCTCAGACTGGCGGCCATTCTGAGTCAAAGAACCAGCATACCGGAATTTGTTGCCCCATTGGTCCTCGCGGCGGGCCTCCCGGTAGATCAGGCTGATTGACTCGATGCCCAACTCGCGTAACGTAAACAACTCGCCAGTCTCTGAGATCCCGTTCTGGTTGGCATCCACCCATACTCTCAGCTTAGAGAATACGGCGTCGCTAGAGTCGATCTTGCCGTCGCCGTTGCCGCCTCCATCCGCCGTGTCGTAATAGGCAAGCGCCGCGAAACCGTTCCGTTTAGTCCGGTCAGTCAAGTTGTGATCGGTATAGTTGCCGAACAACTCTTGCCGGAATCAATCCGCCCGTTGCCGTTCAGGTCCAGGGCGAGCCATCCATTGCCAAACTTTGGATCTGTCCACGAGTAACGATCTTTCATGCCCTGCCCACACCTTGGGCAGCGCCTGGCTGATTACCCCGGCTGTCGTCATCACCCGGAGCTGGCCGTCGCGTCCCAGGAAAACCCTCTTGGCACCGTCAAAAGAAATGCGAATCGCGTTCGGTCCGCTCCGGGCGATAGCAGAAAATCATATTCAAGTTGACGGTCAGTTCCATGGAAAACAAGATCGATTCCGGGATAAATTCCGTGATATCGCACCTGTTCGAAATTGTGAATCCCGGTGATCCACGCCGCTGGATTATTCCCGATCAAGTAGCTGGTTCTGGCATTGAGCGGCTTCACTCCTTCCATCACTGCGCCGGTTTCAGCGCCGAGCAAGCGGGCGCTCATGGTCTGCAGCCGATTATGTGAGCGCGCGATGATGCTCCACCCGGCAGGTTGTAGTTCCAGGCGGAAGTCCTGCGCGTGCGAGATAAATCGCGCTTTACTGTTAATCTGACCCTGATTTTCTTCAAAAACGATCGGAAAATCAGGATGGGCAGATACCAGGAGCATGGCATTCAACCATAAAAACACGAATAATTTCATAATGGCGTGTGATTATCTTACGCCGCGTTCCATGACAAAGCAACTCCGGTGCGAAAAGACTTTAATTTGGTAATGCGGTTTTCAGACCCTCCGTACTCTCGACGGAACTGCCCGACAGGGATACCCGGAACAAACCCGCATCGGCGCGGCCCGTCAGCAGCGTCTCAGACTCCGTCGCAGCCTCGAACGTCTTGGACTTCTTCTGGATCGCCTGGCGATAGAGATCGAAGAATTTCCTGGCCTGGTCCGGCGAATCCCACCGGGAGATCACCCTTAAGACCGGCGTGCGATCGGGTTTTTGCTCCGAAAGAAGATAACGGCTGCCTTCGAGGTGCGTGGCCAGTTCGGCCGCTTGTTCCTTGCTGGCCAACGTCTCCAGCAGGACCCGGAGGTCGAACTCTCCGAGGGTTCCCTCGGCCAGTTTGTGGAACTGTCTGTCCACATGAAGAACGGCCGGCAAAACAGGTTCCTGTTTGGCTAGGTATTTTTCCGGATGCAGGATCTGATGGCTGCTGGCCGGGGCTCGCACGAATACCTCGGCGAAGGCCTGCTGACCCAGTTTTCGGAATACGGCATCCTGAAACGAGATGCCGGCCGTATAGGGAAACAGAAGCGACTCACGAACGTATAGCGGCGCCTTCGAGAAAACATCATATTGAGTGGCGCCCAGTTCCACGGTCCGGCGCATCAGATCCAGAACCGCTGCAGGCACTTCGGATTTTCCGCCCATCTGTTTCTGCATGTACGCCGTCATCAGCCAGGTAGCTTGGCCTTCCATCACTGCCATCCGGGCGGTCGCATTGTCGTCGTTCAGTCCGTTGTCCCGGATGTATTTGTCGAGATGGAAGTTCTGGTCTGCCAGCGCGTGCGCCAACTCGTGCACCAGCGCGATCTGCTGGCCTCCGCCGGTTTCGCCTTCTAAGATGAAGAGTTTCTTTTTCTTGTAGTCGTAAAAAGCAGCGGCCTGTTCCGTTAGCATTTCGACGGTACCTGCACGCAGATCGTAGTCCGGCGGAAGCAAGCCCAGCATCTTGAGGGTGAGTTCCTCGGCGCGCAGATCGGCCGGCTTGATGGCGGTGTCGATGCGTTCGTCTAAGAACTTGCGCAGCTGCTCTTTGTTGATGATCGCCGCAGGCACCTTCCTGGAAAAGTGCAGTCCCGTGATCTCTTCCAGGTCCGCGCTCATTTTCTCGATCTCGGAAAAGATGGACGCTTTCGGCTCTGCTTTCTGCGCGCCTTGACACGCGCTGAAAAGCAGCAACACGGTGAATGCACGGAACGTTTTCATAGGAGGGTTTAAAATTCCATGGTATGCGTATTTCCGAAATGCGTTTGCATCCGATTGCCATTGCCGACGCGCCGCTGCGAAGTTCCTATGGCTTGCACTCCCCCTACGCACTGCGTACCGTCGTCGAGCTGCGAAGCACCGACGGTCTCACCGGGATCAGTGAAACTTATGGGGGGGACCGTCCGTTAGCGGCGCTTCAGGCGGCAAGTGAACACGTAACCGGGCTGGACCCGTTTCAGCTCACTCATTTCTGGCAATCGCTGAATGCCAAGCACTCGGATGAGAGCCCAGTGGACGCGGTTGCTGTAGCGGGCGGGCGCACCCAGACGTACCTGGTGCCCGGTGAGAACCCGCTCGATCAGAACACGCGTACCTTTGCCGCGATCGAGATTGCGTGCCTGGATCTGATCGGAAAGGCACTCGGCAAACCCTTGTGCGATCTGGCCGGGGGGCGTGCGCGGGACGAGGCTCCGTTCTCGGCGTACCT
>JBBSHP010000374.1:0-5371 GCA_038232555.1 Bryobacterales bacterium | reverse complement strand
GATGGCAAAAGATGGGAGAGGCTGGCTTGCGGGTTTGGAACGTCTCGTCGATCAATCTTGGCTGGGGTCCGATGTACTGCGCCATGAAGCTTGAAAATAGCATGTGGTACCCGGCGCAATGGTGACTTCAATGCCAAGCAGGAGAAGAGGGGGCAGTCAGACGTCCAGGCCTCAGTTTTGCGGGTGGGCGCGCGGGTTGCCGTGGGTTCGAGGGGGGGTTCTGTTGCATCTGGCTATGGCTGTCGATTCAGATGCTTGCGTGTCGGCTCTGACGATACTGCTCGCAGCGCCCGCAGTAGCGAGCGAAGAAAGGACGGGCAGGTCCAGTGCCCTTGCGAGCGTTGCGGGAGGAAAATCCCAGGCGCAACAGAACCGCTTCAGGGGTGGGCGACATAGAAGTGGAACTCAAGCCGCCCTCCGCGACTCCCAGTAATCCTCGAAGCGGCCATTGAGATGACAACAACGCAAGGCGATGATCGCGTTGGCGCCGCGGACGGTCCAGAACATGCCGGACTGTTTGAGGCGGGAACCGATTACAGTCTTGCAACCGGCTTCGATGACACCTGAGCCGACGAACAGGTGCTGGAGGCGGAACTTCGGGTAGCGCATGCGTGCGGCATTTCTCTCAAAGTAATCCGTCACCAGGCGAATCTTCTCGGCGAGTTCGGGGCTGGCTGAGTCGATGGAGCGAATCGCAGCCACCAGTTTTTCGATTTTGCCCTTATCGAGCAGGCGCTTTTGATGGACCTTCATCCAGGCTCTCTGCTGTAACTGGTCATTGGGGTGTAGCTTGCGGGCCAACTCCCACAGGTGTTGGCGCGCGTGATACAGATCGACGATCTGAATGGCGCCGGGAAAATGAAGGTCGGCCTGATTCCAGCACCATTCGGCACCATCAGCAATGACGACTTTCTTCTTCGCACGGTTCCACCCGCGATTCCAGGCTTCCAGGTAAAGCCGTTTTCCAAACTCTTCGGCTGTCTCGATGGCGCCGGTGTAGGTGGTCGAATCGGGATCGCGGTTGGGATAACCTTCCTTGTCCCAGGTCGTCTGCGTGAACACACACCCCAGCTTGACTTCCCGCGTATGCGCCGGTTGGCCGTCTGTCTTGCCTTTCCGTCCCTCCGTTTCTTTCTTCACCACCGGGACGCCCGTCCCATCCATTTGCACATAAAGGATCGGAATCGGTTCGCCGACGACGATGGGCAGATCCAACTGGACGGCTCGCTGAATCTGTTCCCGCTCGTGCGCCGCGATATCTTCTCCGATTGCTTCCGCCGTGCGCTCCACCGATTTGGTGGTGACCTCCAGATCGGCGAGAAGTTTCATCTGTCGGCGGCCGTGATCGAAAGGAGCACCCTGGCCGACGGTCGCCTGCATACGGCGCACTCCTGGGGAGAACTCCGTGTTTGCAATGTCCAGTTCGGTATCGGCGGGGAACTGTCCGGCATGGCAGTACGGGCACAGGTAATAGGGACGAGATACTTCCACCCAGCCCACCGCCGTCAGGACTGGCCTGGAACGTAACTCCCGGTAATGAGCCTGGTGGCCGCAAGGACAAGCCACGGTGCGCTGGTCGGCCGCCGGGACTGGAAACTGCAGGAGTTGGGTTAATGCTGCCGCGCCCGCCCGATGCATGGCCGAGCGCACGGCCACTTCGATGGCTTCCAGATCCAGGCACCCTGTCTTACGGCGGCCGTTGAAGATCGCGCGCAACAGTTGCTCTACTTCGCGCGTGACCTCCTGGCGGAGCGTGTCGGCCGTTTTTTTTCCTCCGGCGAAAAGCTGTCTTCGACCGAGCGCGCCTGGCAAATCCTTTCATTCGCCTCCAGCAACTCATGACTGAGTTGCCGAAAGCGATGAAAAGCTTCCACCTCACGCTGCACCTTGCGCAGTTCTGCCGCCGATGCGAAGCTCTCGCTGACAGTCTTTCCGTTTACCTTTCGAGTCAACCGGATGTTCGGGCCGTGACCAGACTGGCCCGGCTGATGACAATGGCAGCTTGGTTTTCCGCAGCGGCCTTTGATAGTCGTGATGGAGCCGCTGCGAAAATCACCCAGTTGCAGAATCTGCGTCAAGATGCTGGAGCGGCGTTGTTCGAGGTCGGCGAGTGAATCGGGCAATGGCGCCTCCTTCCCTAACGTACCACTACGTTAGGAATATATCGACAAAAAAAGAAAACAGCCTCACCCTTCCCGCATAGGTCGCACACCCCCGCTTCAGAAATAAATAACGTGCCGGGATAGAATAGCTCATTCTATGCCTCTCTCGTCCGGAACTCGTGTGGGCTCGTACGAAATCCTCGCGCCCGCTAGGCCAGGGTGGCATGGGTGAGGTGTTCCGTGCCAGGGATACCAAGCTGAAGCGAGAGGTTGCGCTTAAGGTGTTGCCGGATGCGTTCGCTAACGATGCGGAGCGCATGGCGCGTTTTCAACGGGAGGCTGAGGTACTCGCGTCGCTGAATCATCCCAACATCGCCCAGATTTACGGGATTGAGGAACGGGCGATCGTGATGGAGTTGATTGCCGGCGAGACGCTCCACGGACCGCTGCCGCTCGATACGGCTCTCAATTATGCCGGGCAGATCGCCAACGCGCTTGAAGCCGCCCACGAAAAAGGCATCACGCATCGCGATCTGAAACCGGCCAACATCATGATCACGCCGGATGGCGTGGTGAAGGTGCTAGATTTCGGTCTGGCGCAAATGGCCCAACCCAGCGCGGGCAATCCGATGAGTTCGCCCACACTGACCATGCGCGCCGAGGCCGGGATGATCATGGGTACCGCCGCCTACATGGCCCCGGAGCAGGCGCGAGGTCACTCGGTCGATAAGCGCGCCGACATCTGGGCGTTTGGCGTGGTGCTGTGGGAGATGCTCACCGGAGAGCGAATGTTCACCGGCGAGACGATCTCGGACGTACTTGCGGGCGTTCTGAGGAGCGAGCCCGATCTTCAAGCCGGACCCGCCCAAGTGCGACGGTTGTTAACCCGGTGTTTGGAGAAGGACCCCCGAAAACGATTGCGCGATATCGGCGATTGGCGGGACCTGCTCGAAGGCGCTCGCCAAACCCCGAACAGCAGCCGGATTCTTCCCTGGATTGCGGCCGCCGTCTTCGCGGTTGGTGCGCTGGCACTCGCGCTCATCCACTTTCGCGAGTCTCCTCCCGCGCAACGACGGGTACGGTTTTCGATCTTTCCACCGGAGAAGGTTTCGTTTGGCACCCCCATTGTCCCCTCCCCCGACGGCCGGAGTCTTGTCTTCACGGGAGTAGAATCCGGTAACTTTCGGCTTTGGCTGCGTCCGCTGGATTCTCTCAACGCCCAGCCGTTGGCCGGGACTGAGGGCGGCAACTCTCCGTTCTGGTCCCCGGACAGCCGCTTCATCGGCTTTTTCACCTTCGAGGGCAAACTGAAAAAGATTGACGTGTCCGGAGGGCCGCCCCAGACGCTGTGCGACGCCCAACTTGGAAGGGGAGGCGCCTGGAACCGTGACGGGGTGATCCTGTTCGGGCAATCGGGCCGCCCGCTTTTCCGCGTTTCGGCGGAGGGCGGCGATGCCAGGCCCGCCTTCGACGTCGCACATCCCGCGGAATCGGCCGGACAGCACCAGTTCCCATTCTTTCTGCCCGATGAGCGTCATTTCCTTTACCTCGACCGCGGTTCGCAGCCCGAAACTTCCGGCATCTACGTCGGGGCGTTGGACTCCGGGAAACGCACCCGGCTACTGGACGATCAGTCCAACGCCGCCTATGCCGAGACGCCTTCCGGCGCCGGATACCTGCTGTTCTGGCGCGCCGGGAGTCTGATGGCCCAATTGTTCGATGCCAACAACCTCCGTCTTTCGGGCGTACCGTTCCCCGTGGCCGAGCCCGTGGGTTACTTCGCTCCGCATCGGCGGGCTTCCTTTTCCGTATCGCGGAGTGGTGTGTTGGTTTTTAACGCCCTGAGTATGGACCAGGACCGGTTGGTGTGGTTCGGCCGGGCAGGCAAACGCTTGGGCGAAGGTGGGCGAGCCGGCCGACTACTTACAGCCTCGGCTTTCGCCGGATGCAAGGCTGGTCGTCGTAAACCGCTGGGGTGCACCGTCCAACCCGGGCTTCAATCTTTGGTTGATCGACTTGGCGCGCGATGTGCCCACCCGCTTTACGTTTGATACGAAAATGGATTTTTATCCCGTATGGTCTCCGGACGGAAGCAGCATCGTTTTCGCATCGAATCGAGATGGCGTCTTCAACCTGTACCGTAAATCTGTGAGCGGCGGTGGCAACGACGAACTGCTCCTCAAGTCGGGCGCGACCAAATACCCTATCGACTTTTCTCCCGACGGCCGTTTCCTCCTGTACGACGAATCTAATCCGAAAACAAAATATGACTTGATGCTGCTCCCTGACCCGGGCGGTACGCCGGGCGGCAAGAAGCCGATCCCGTTTTTGCAGACAGAATTCAACGAACTGAACGGCGCCTTCTCGCCGGACGGGAAGTGGATCGCCTACGAGTCTGACGAATCGGGGAAGTATGAGATCTACGTACAACCGTTTCCGTCAACCGGAACCAAGCGGAGAGTTTCGACAAATGGGGGCCGGTTGGCCAAA
This sequence comes from Bryobacterales bacterium, assembly GCA_038232555.1. Taxonomy (GTDB): domain Bacteria; phylum Acidobacteriota; class Terriglobia; order Bryobacterales; family Bryobacteraceae; genus JBBSHP01. The sequence continues at coordinate 779 of JBBSHP010000374.1, read as the reverse complement.
TGGCGGGGAGACGGAAAAGAGCTGTTCTTCCTGCGCGACAGCACATTAATGGCGGTAGAGGTAAAGGGAGGGGCGAGCTTCGAGGCGGGGGTTCCCCAGCCGCTGTTCGAGACTCCCCTGACACCCGCGATGATCAATAAGCGATACGCAGTCACCCGCGACGGGCAGCGCTTCCTCATTCCGGCTCCTAGTGGCGATTCAGCCGCCACGCCCGCAACCGTGGTGATCGATTGGATGGCGGGAATACGGCGATGAGTCCAGTTGGTTCGGCAATTGGGAAGTTATCCGACGGCTAGCGCAACTTCCGAGTTGCTCGCGACATTTGGAATAGCGTACTTGCCGCTTGAAAACCTAGGTGCCACAGAACCCCGTTAGAACATGTGAAAGGAAAGGGCTCCTCCCGGCATTCCTCAAATGTGATGCCTTTATTGTCGATCCCTTCTTATCTGCTCGCGCTGTTCGCTGCACTTTCCCCAGCAATCGCACAGGAGCCCGCTTTCACTCGGGATTGGGACCAGGTGCAGGTTAGGCGCTTCATACAGGTTATCAACGATAGCCTCGCGCACCATGACCGGCAGCTCCTATCAACCCTGATCACGAACGATACTGAGGTCTGGACAGGGAGTGGTAAGCAGGCGCGAGGAGCGGCGCTTCTCACGCCCTTTGCTCACCGAGCCGCAGTTCTGGTCAGAGACTACCGTACCCCAGTTGATGAACGAAGCTATTCGTGTCCTTTCACCGGCCCTGGTCATTCTGGATGCTGAACTGGTGCAATATGG
>JBBSHP010000373.1:0-5372 GCA_038232555.1 Bryobacterales bacterium | reverse complement strand
TCGGCGTCGCGATCCGGCCGGATGGGTCTTACGTTAGTCCGTCCAACCCGGCTCACCCCGGCGAGGTTACCTGTTTCTTTGCGACAGGTCTCGGTCAAGTTGGTCCTGCGGCCACCACCAACAACGCTGGAGTGGAGGGGCAGAATGTACTCGCCCTGCTCGACGTGGGAGTGAACAATGCGGGCGTGCGGCTGGTTTCGGCGACGTACTCACCCGGGCGTATCGGGCTGTATCAAGTCTGCCTCGAGATCCCGATGGATACGGCCACTGGATCCGCCCAGCCGATCGGTTTGGTCATACACGATAGCTTAGGCAACAGTATTTACGCCCAGGGCACTTCGATTCCGATTCAATAAGGTACGCAGGTCCATACGTGGGTGGGTGCGCAAGAAGCACCTGCCTGCGCCAACTTTTTGCGCGGAAACCCTTGCGCCTAATCCCCTCCCGCTGTTAAGATCATCAGCAATAGTTAGTCATTTTCAGTTACAGGGGGCTCCATGCCGCAGCGTTTCTCTGGCGTTTTGATTATTGTTCTGGCTTTGTCGCTGGCCGCGTCGCAACCAGCGGCTTGTCAGGCCGTCTATGGAAGCATTCTTGGGACCGTTACCGATTCGACGGGCGCAGCTGTCCCGAATGCGAAGGTCACGATCACGGACACCGGTAAAGGCGTCACCTATACCACCACCACGAACGAGTCGGGGAACTATAGCCAGGGTCACCTGATTATCGGCATTTACGATGTACGTGCCGAGGCTCAGGGTTTTGACACTTACGTGCAGAAGAACGTCAGCGTTGAGGTGGATAAGGCCGTGCAAATCAACGCGCAACTCCATCCTGGCCAAGTCGGCGAGACTGTAAACGTGACGGCTGAAGCGCCGCTGCTCAGGACGGAAAAGGCCGAGGTTTCCGATACGATGACCACCAGACAGGTGATGGAGCTGCCAGTTTTCTCGCGCGATATGAGCCGGCTCTATTTTCTGGTGCCCGGTGTCCAGGCCACCGGGACGACGGCGGCCAGTGAGCAGCCGCAGGACATATACCGGCCGAGCATTGGCGGACAGTATTGGGGCGGCATCTCGTTCCAATTGGATGGTACGGACAATCGCGAGTCAGTTCTAGGCGAGCCGGTAATCACTCCGAATCTGGAGGCCACCGCGGAACTCAAGATCACGACCACCGCTTACGACGCGGAGTTTGGCCAAGCCAGCCAAGCCATTATCTCCGTGCAAACCAAGTCGGGCAGTAACCAGCTTCATGGTAGCGGCTTCTGGTACCGGCGCGACCAGCATGGCGCGGCTCGCGATCCATTCGCGCAGTCCCAACCGATTGTCGGCACCAACGGCCTCTTCATTCCACCCACGGTGTGGAACCAGTTCGGCGGTTCCATCGGCGGCCCGATTCAGAAGGATAAGACTTTCTTCTTCGCAGATTATCAGGCGACTCGAAACAAAAATAGCGGATCGTTGCTGACCCGCGTACCCACTGCCGCTGAGCGTGGCGGCAACTTAAGTTCCCTGGCTACGCCATTTTTCAACCCGTGCAACGGCTCGGATTGCAACGTGGCTCCGGCTCAGCGCCAGCAATTCGCAAATGGCATTATTCCCACGGCGCTGCTGTCGCCTCAGTCGCAGGCTTTGTTGAAATTCATTCCTCTTCCCAACATCGCAGGCGTGAGCGGAGCGGCTCCTAATTACAGTGCCTCAGGAAGCGGAATTGTGAACTGGGACGGCTTCGATGTCCGCATCGACCGTTACGAAACGGAGAAGCTGCATCAGTTCGCGCGCTTCAGCTTCCTCCAGGTGGGTCAGAATATTCCTGGCGCGTTTGGATTCGAAGCCGGCGGACCTGCCTTCCAAACCACTGCCTTTGCGGGCTCGGCTTCGTTACGGGACCAGAGCCTTTCCTACGGATTCGATTACGTGATCCAACCCACGTGGCTGGCTGACTTTCGATTCTTGTTTTTCCGCTATAGGTTTTTCGTAAACCCCGGCGGCCTTGGCACTTCCCCGGCTAAGGATGCTGGAATACCGGGTCTGAACCTGGACAACAACTATACCTCCGGGATGCCAAGATTTTTGATGAATGGCACGGGCGGATTTCAATTCGGATATGCACTCGGTACTAACGCGTGCAACTGTCCTCTCAATGAGCAGGAGAATGAGTTCCAATGGGTGGGTAACCTCACGCATAATGCTGGCAATCACACTCTCAAGTTCGGCGCCGATTTCCGGTACGCGCTGAATCTGCGTGTGCCCAGCGATTCGCACCGTGCCGGGGAGTTGACCTTCGATCCGACCACTACGCAAGGCCCCAATGGCGGCGGGCTCGGCTTGGCCTCGTTCCTGCTAGGCCAGGTCAATTCGTTCCAACGCTACATCAGCAATTCAACCGACGCCGCCGAACGGCAGCATCGTTTCTTCTCGTATATACAGGACACCTGGCGAATTACGCCGAAGCTGAGCTTGAACTACGGCCTCCGTTGGGAAATTTACTTTCCGCAATACGTGAACGGCAAAGACAAGGGTGCTTTCCAGAATCTGAATACGGGAGAGGTCATGATAGCCGGTGAGAATGGCATCGGTCTAAACGGCAACGTCCAGACCGACCTGAAGCACTTCGCGCCACGTTTAGGAATTGCCTATCAAATCACAAAAAATACGGTGGTTCGGGCCGGGTACGGGCGATCTTACGATGTCGGGGTATTCGGAGTCTCGTTCGGACACAACGTGACCCAGAACATACCGGTCCTCGCGAACCAAAGCTTGAATCCCGCTAATCCATGGTTGAGTGTCTTTACGCTCGCGACTGGCCCGCCTTCGCTTGACCCCGCCACCATCCTCGCTACCCGGCCGAAAGGACCCAACGGGAATCCCATTCTGCCGAACGGCATTTCACCGAATGTGCTGCCGCTCAACAGCAACGGCACGATGCGGCTTCCTACCGTGGACGCGTGGAACTTCACGGTGGAGCATCAGTTCAGCCGGAGCGCGGTATTTTCGGTCGCCTATGTGGGCAATCATGGATATCATGTGACCGCAGGCGGGACCAATTACAACATCAACCAGCCTAGTATTGTCGGGTTCGGAACTCTGAATACCAATCAGAGGCGGCTATTCTTTCAGAAGTTCGGTTGGACTCAGTCCGTCAAATACTACGCGGACGACGCTACTGTAAAGTTCAATTCTCTACAGGTGCGCGGTGAGAAGCGCTTTGACAACGGACTGATGTTCCAGGGTAACTTCACTTGGGCGAGCGCTTTCGATTTTTCGAATACTTATTATTTCTGGAATCACGACATCGACTACGGAAGGGAGAATGGCGTTCGCCGATTCGTGTTTAACTTCACGCATGTCTATGAACTGCCGTTGGGCAGAGGCCACAAGTTCGCGGGCAGTGCCTCTCGCCCGGTGAATGCTCTCGTCGGCGGGTGGCAGTTATCCGGGATCTGGCTGTATCAGTCCGGGATCCCGTTCACGCCTTCCTACACCGATTGTGGCCGCGACGTAGATACAGGCCCCTGCCGGCCCAATCTGGTAGGAGACGCCAGTGTGTCGGACCCAAGCCGGGGTGGCTGGTTCGCAACCGCGCCTGCGGGAACCAGCGGAACGGGCTGTGTGGCCACGGCTACTGCCACACCGCAACTGAACGCGAACGGCTGCACGCGCGGCCCGTGGAACCGCCCAGCTCCGGGGACCTTCGGGAATGTGGCGCGCAACTCTTTCTTTGGTCCGCATCATTTCAATGCCGATGCGTCGCTGAACAAGAACTTCCAGATCACCGAACGTTGGAAAGGACAGTTTCGCGCCGAGTTGTTCAATGCGTTCAATCACGTGAATCTAGGCCAGCCAGTTGCAACCGTCGACTCAGCTACGGCCGGTAGGATCTTCAACATCGCTACGCTGTCGCAGATGCGGAAGTGGCAGTTCGGTATCAGGTTGAGCTTCTAGGCCGAATCCGCGGGGATAGCCCGCACTGGTATGCTGGGATCGGTTGTGACCAGCGAGACCGATTCCGCCGCTTCATACGCTCTGCTCGAAGGTGTCCGCCGGCGCGGGCAGTTTCTCATCAGCGGAATGCTATGGGCCTGTGTGGGTGGCCTGCTCATCCTTCTATCGGGCTACCTCGTGGTGCTCTTCCATTACGGGCTGGGCTTGGCGGACAGAGTTCGCGCCGGCATGGGCGGGCACGCTCCCGTAGCGGGTCCCGACTACTTTCTGCTCGGGTTCCTGTTGGCGATTCCGCTGTTCGGCCTGATTTGCCTGGTTGCCCTATATTTCTGGTACACGCGTATATGGTCCCGGAAACTCCGCGAAGTCTGGCCCGTCAGTCGCGATCGCAGGGTGCATGGCCGGTGGCGTCCACTGCAAGAGAAAGCGGACCACTCGGAGCGGACTCATCGTTCGGCCTACCTGTCCGCGCTCTGCAAACGCGATCCATCCCCCTCCGGATACGAAGCGCTGGCCGAAGCGACCTTGGCTGACCTGGAGCGCGACATCGCCGAGCGCGCGCTCACCACCGGCCTGGTGGTGGGGATCAGCCGCAACCGCTTCCTGGACCTGTTCACCATCCTGGTAGCCACGCTCGAACTGCAGTTGCATGTATTGACGAAGCTCGGCAAGCGCCCGTCCTTTCATACCTGGAAGCTATTGGTCCAGCGCTGTGGCGCCAGCCTCTTTATCAACAGCTACCTGAACCGGCATGACGCTCTACTGCTGAACCTGACGATCAAGAAGGCCGGTATGGGCTTGCATGCGGCGGGCGACGTGATGGACGCCAGTATCCAGCACTTTTCCGACCAGGACATCGATCTGGACGATGCTTTGAACCTGCAGCACGGCGGATTGCTGGGCATCGCGACCAAGAGCATCGAGATGGGTGCATTTATGGCGCTCAGTGTTGGGCAGGTGGGCCTTCGCACGCTGGGAGCTTTGATCGAATCGGTGGGCGACGAACTAGCGCAAGGAGCCTTAGCGGCCGGGATCATCTACTATCACGGAATCTCGCTGGCCTCCGACACGCTCGCGCTCGATCAACAACATCGCAGCAGCGCGGCGATGAACCGCGGCGTTCGGGACGGAGTCTGGCGCATGGGAGAGATCGCCGGAACCATCCTGCTCGACTTCATTCGCCAGCGCAGGAACGCATTCCGGGAACGCCGGCGCCAAGCCCTGAAGGGCCTGCCCAAGACAGCATATGACGGCATCCAGACCCTGTTCGGGCGGAAGCTGAAGACCGGCGCTTAAACGGCTATCTCAATCGTGACCGGACTTAACCTACGGCGTCCGACCGCGAACCGCAATTCATGAGTTCCCTTGGGGAGGCCGTCCGGTAAGCGGAAGTTAACTTCATACCGGGGCGGCACCGGGTCTGTG
>JBBSHP010000372.1:0-5385 GCA_038232555.1 Bryobacterales bacterium | reverse complement strand
TGGCACGTTGTCCCAGGCGCAGGGCGGTTTCGGTGGTGAAGAGCAGGGGGCGCTCGACCTGGAAGTGGAAGGGCTCGGGATCCGAAGACTTGTCGCGGATGGCAAAGACGATTCCGGTAGAGAGGCGCATCAATTTGCGCACGGTCGCGGCTGGTAGCAGGTCCACGTGGTCGAGTGCCACGATCCAGTTATGTAAGGCGAGCGATTGCAGATCGCGGGCGCTGGAGGGGAGCGGACAGAAGGGAGCGGGACCTGGATCGATGAGGGCGCGGAGCATGCTTGCGACAGCGGACTTGGCCGATGAAGACGCGCCTTGCAGGACCAGAATCGGATAGGGGCCGGCGGGGGACATGGCTGCAATGAGCCAGACGTGGTATTGTACCAGGGCGACATCGGGGACCCACAAAAATTCGCGACCGATCCGAAGCAGACCGTTTCGTTGGGAACCAAGAATTTTGGCGTATCCACGCTGCTGGGCGACATTGTGACCGTCAATGGCCAGCGGTTCAAGGGATTATGCGCCGGTCGCACACGGGGTATTGTCGCCAACCCGACTCCCATTCCCGGACAGGCAATCGCTGACGTCGCGCGAACCGCCATGCGAGAGATCATTCTTGAGATCCTGAATCCCGACGGTACACCAATCGGTACGATCATGGGTTTGGGATTTAACGGGGGAACTGCTCCCCCTGGACTCTCTTCGGCCAATAGAGGCAACTACGCGATTGTGGGGGGAACGGGAGCGTTTCTCGGGGTGCGCGGACAGTTGACCCAGCGGGCCCAAGATTTAGAACGCGTTATTCCCCGCGCGGCATCGGTGGCTGAGGACCCCGCCAACCGACGTATATATGGAGGAGGGATGATTCGGTTATACGTGTACATCATTCCGATGTCTCTTCCGCAAATCTTAACGGCTGGAACGGGACCGGCGGTGACGCATTCCAGCGATTTCTCTCTCGTTACATCGTCCAAGCCGGCTGCCGCGGGCGAGGTCTTATCTCTGTTTGCTACCGGGCTTGGCCCTACCGTGCCTGCGGTTGACCCTGGGCAGCCGTTTCCATCCACTCCGGCAGCCGCGGTCAATTCGCCCGTTGAGGTGAAAGTGAACGGGAAATCCGCCGAGGTGCTTGGAGCGGTCGGCTTTCCCGGTTCGCTGGACGGCTACCAGGTGAACTTTCGAGTACCTCAGGATACAGGAAAAGGAGTGGGCACCATTCAGGTTAGTGCTGCGTGGATTGCGGGTGCGCCAGTAAGCATCCCGATACAATGAAGAATCGCAAATGAATGGTACGCTGAGGGCCCTGACAACCATATTCCTGCTGAGTCCCGTGGCTGTCGCCCAGCAGTATGTCATTTCGACTTACGCGGGCGGAGCGCTGCCACAGACGCAGGCGGCTGACGGAAGCATTGGGGCGCCTGTAGGCGTCGCAACAAACGCGGCCGGCGACGTTTATTTCGTCAGCTCCAGTCTCAATTCCGTTTTCAGGCTGACTTCCGGCGGCATGCTCACGCGCATCGCGGGAACGTCACGGCGGGGTTACTCCGGAGATGGTGGACCCGCCACTAGCGCGCAATTGCAACTCGGTGTGCTGATAGCTTTGGCGCGGCCCGCAAATCTTGCCGTGGACAGCACGGGCAATGTGTTCATCGCCGACACTGGCAATGACCGCATTCGCAGGATATCGCCAAGCGGGATAATCACCACGGTCGCGGGCAATGGGATACGGGGCTTCTCTGGTGATGGCGGGCCGGCCACCAGCGCTCAACTGACATTTCCGACGGGCGTGGCGGTGGACACCTCTGGCAACCTGTTCATCGTGGACCTGAACCTCCGCGTCCGCAAGGTCGCGACCAGCGGGATCATTACAACCGTCGCTGGTAATGGGACTTGCTGCTTTTCCGGAGATGGAGGGCCAGCAATCAGCGCGCAAGTGGCTTCGGTCAGCATAGCAGTGGATCGCGGGGGCAATCTGTTCATAGCGGACTCTATCCGGATCCGCATGGTATCCCCAAGCGGGATCATCACCACCGTGCCGGGAAGTGAATCTTTGTCCGGGGGCGTGGCCGTGGACGGCGCGGGCAATCTGGTGGTTGCGTCAGGCGGCGCCATCCGCAAAGATCTCGCCGGGTGGGACCGTCACCACACTAGCGGGCAGTCTCGCAGCGGGTGGCTTCTCCGGCGATGGGGGCCCTGCCACCAGCGCACGATTGTCGGGCGCTTTCAGCGTGGCCGCGGACAGCGCAGGCAACCTGTTCATCGCGGATTCGAGTAACGGGCGCATCCGCCGGGTCTCCACCAGCGGGATCATCTCCACGGTGGCAGGGACTGGCATCGACGTGCTGGGAGGCGCCTCTTTCTCGGGTGACGATGGCCCCGCCACCAGCGCGCAATTTAGCTCGCCGTGGAGCGTGGCCATGGATGGCGCGGGCAAACTGTTCATTGCAGATCTCAGCAACAATCGCATTCGCCAAGTCACTCCAGGGGGGATCGTAACCACCGTGGCGGGCACTGGCACGCGCGGGTTTTCCGGTGATGGGGGACCCGCCACGAATGCGCAACTGAGCGGTCCGATTGGGTTGGCGGTGGACGGCGCAGGCAACCTGTTCTTGCTGGACTCGAACAACGGGCGCGTCCGGAAGATCTCTGGAGACGGGATAATCACCACCGTAGCTGGCAATGGATCGCGTGGCTTTTCAGGCGATAGAGGGCCTGCTACCAATGCGGCACTGGGAGGCTATGGAGTCTGTAACACATACTGCGGTGGCGTAGCAGTAGACGGCGCCGGCAATCTGTTTATCGCAGATCCAGGGAACAGCCGCATCCGCAAGGTAGACCCGAATGGGATCATTACCACAGTTGCAGGAAATGGCGCGGGGGGCTACTCCGGAGATGGCGGACCCGCCACGAGCGCCGCCCTGTTGTATCCGGCTGGCGTGGCAGTTGATCGCGAGGGCAACCTATTCATCGCGGAGGCCCGCCGCGTTCGCAAAGTGTCTGCATCTGGGATTATCACCACCGTGGCAGGAGGTGGACCGCTGGCGGGCTCTGCCGCTGACGGGGGGCCCGCTACTAATGCCCGACTGTCATCTCCCATCGCCGTGGCCTTAGACGCGGCAGGCAATCTTTATATTGCGGATCCGGGCGCCAATTTTTTCACGGGTGATGCCGGCGACGACCCTGCTGACCACCGCATTCGCAAAGTTTCCCCGAACGGGATCATCACCACTATCGCGGGCACCGGGACCCCGGGCTCATCAGGCGAGGGCGTGCCAGCCGCTACTGCCGCGTTGAACGGGCCCACCGGCGTCGCGGTGGATGCAGCGGGAAACGTTTACGTGGCTGACTCTGCCAACAACGTGGTGCGCGTTCTCCGTCCGACCAACTACTCGCTCCTGATTGGCGCGGTGGTGGATGCCGCAAGCCAACACCCCGATCCTGTTGCGCCGGGAAAAATCGTGGTCATCTACGGCACACGGTTGGGTCCGTCGCAGCTCATCCGAAATCAGGCAGCTAACGGTCGGCTGGGTACGGAGCTCGGCGGCACCACCGTTTCCTTTAACGGAATCGCGGCACCGATCCTTTACACATCGGCGACGCAGGTTGCCGCCATCGTGCCGTACTCAATCAGCGGCACAGATGCTCAAGTGACAGTGTCCTACCAAGGACAGGCTTCCCCCGCTTTCCGCGTTTCGGTAGCGGTCTCGGCGCCGAGCCTCTTCACGTTGAACCAAGCCGGCTGGGGACAGGCGGCCGCGATCAACGCAGTAGATGGGACCGTGAACACGGCAGTGAATCCCGTCAAATTAGGCGCGTATAGTTCGCTCTACGCAACCGGCGAAGGACAAACGCTGCCTGCGGGTCTGGACGGGCAAGTGAGTGGCTCCGTGCCCCCACGTCCTGGTCTCACGGTCAGTGTAACGGTAGGCGGGATACCGGCCACTATTCAATATGCGGGCGGGGCTCCAGGGCAAGTCGCGGGTCTGCTGCAGGTGAACGTGCAGATTCCGCGCGGAGTGAAGCCGGGGGGGTACGTGCCGGTTGTCTTGCAAGTGGGCGATCAAGCCAGCAGCTCAGAAGTGTGGATCGCGGTGACAAATTGAGGATCTCATGATTAAATCAGTTCGCGTCGGTGTTGGAGTCTTTCTTCTGTATGCAGTTGCGTACGCCCAGCAGTATGTGATTTCGACCTACGCGGGCGGTGGGCCCCCATCGACCCCTGCCCCGGGATTAGACACATATATAGGGTATGCGTCAGGCGTTGCGACCGACGCGGCGGGTAATGTTTACTTAGCCAGCCCCAGTCTCAGTTCCGTTTTCAAGTTGGATCACAGTGGGATACTAGCCCTGATCGCAGGAAATTCCAGACGCGGTTACTCAGGAGACGGCGGGCCAGCCACGAGCGCCACGCTGTCTTTCCCTTTTGCAGTTGCGGTGGACAAAGCGGGCAACCTGTTTATCGCCGACAGCGGGGATAACCGGATTCGCAGGGTCTCGCCAAACGGTATCATCGTCACGGTGGCGGGTGGCGGCTCTATGGGCCTGGGAGATGGCGGACCTGCCACAAGCGCCACGCTGTCGTACCCTGCCGCGGTCGCCGTGGATGGCGCGAACAACCTGTTCATCGCGGACCTGGGCAACAACCGCGTGCGCAAAGTCACCCCCGGCGGAATCATCAGCACGGTGGCGGGCAGTGGCGCGAGGGGCTTCTCGGGCGATGGAGGGCCAGCGACTAATGCGGAGCTGAACCAGCCACGTGGGGTGGCTGTGGACGGCGAGGGTAATCTATTCATCGCCGATTCGTACAATTTCAGCATCCGCAAGGTCTCGCCAAGCGGGACCATTACCACGGTAGCGGGCAATGGCACGCGAGGCGTCTCGGCCGATGGCGGGCCAGCTACGCAATTGGACTACCCGACTCGTGTGGCGGTGGACGGGGCCGGCAACCTGTTTATTGCGGACGCCGGGCGTATCCGCAAGTTGTCGCCAAGCGGGATGATCACCACGGCGGCGGGCAGCGGCCGGTGTTGCTCTTCGGGGGACGGCGGACCCGCTACCGGCGCGGACCTAATCCCCGTCGATGTCGCGCTGGACGGTGCCGGCAGCTTGTTCATCGCGGTTCCGAACGGGATCCGCAGAGTATCGCCGGATGGGATCATCACCAGGGTGGCGGGCTGTGACCCTTGCATTACGAGCGGCATCTCCGGAGACGGCGGCCCAGCCACTAGCGCGCGACTACGACTGTACGGGGGGGACCCGGGCGCTCTTGGGGGTACGGCGGTGGACAGCGCGGGGAACGTATTTTTCGAGGATTTCGGCACCGTCCGCAAGTTTTCCCCAAGCGGGATGATCAGCACGGTAGCGGGAGGTGGATCGTTACGGGGCTC
>JBBSHP010000371.1:0-5391 GCA_038232555.1 Bryobacterales bacterium | reverse complement strand
CGAATTCCTGGCCGACAGCGGGAGCTCGATGCTGAATACCATCACTTCCGCTCGCGACCGGTTAAGCGAGGAGATGGACTTCGAGCAGGCCGCCCGTCAACACAAACGCCTGGAACAGATCGCGCAGGTGCTCGCCATGCGCGACGACCTGGTCACCACGATCGACAAACTCTGCGGAGTGGCGGTGGTTCCATCCACGCAATCCGATTCGGCGCGCCTCTGGTTTATGTGGCAGGGGTGCTGGCAGGCAGCGCAGGATTTCGCGTTAACATCCCACGTTTCGCTCGATCAGCGCTTGCGCGAACTGGTCGCGGGATTAGCTCCTGCCCTGGTGTCCCGCCAGGAACGTCAGGAACATCTTGCGCTCCTGGCCCGCTGGTTCTATTCGACTTGGCGCGAGGGAGAATGGATCGGCTTCGAAAGCCTCGATCGCGTACCGTATCGCAAACTCGTCCGGGCCATCTCGCGAGTCCACGCGAAGGTTCCAGCCACTGCTTAAGCGTCCGCCGCCATCGCGGCCTGCCACACTACGTGCCCCACCTCCGGATGGCTGATGTCGCTATGTGCGCCAGAGATCTGATCCGAGACATCCTTGATAATATTGCTGCTTTCAATGTTGTAGATTTGTCCGGGCTTGAAGCCGTATTGAGCGCTGGTCGGGAGCATGGTTGCCAAATCGGTGTGCTCTACGCCTTGAAGGCCATAGGTGCCAACCCCCCCGAACAGCGGTAACTGTACGTCGAAAGAGACTTGTTGCGCGACTCCAGCGGCTAGAGGATAGAAGAATCCAACCGCGCGATCAAAGCTGGATCGGACCGCTACGATCGGGCCGTTCACCCGTTTGGCGCTGACTACCGGGTTGAAGTAGCCGCTAGTTCCGGGCGCAGGCGGGATCATGGGCGCGTAAGCCCACAGTGACAGCGCGCCTTCCACCAACACCAGAGACTGCACCGGCGCATTTGGGACGGCAGCAGGGCGCGGACCCGCCAGCATCGCTGAAACAACGATGCATCCGAAGCTATGCCCCATCACATGGAACCGCACTTTCCCGCCGGCGGCCTGCTGGAGCGCGCGCAGGAGATTGAATCCGGCTCCCTCTCCGATCACTCGCGCACGGTCCTTCATCTTCCAAAACGATAGAACACGCAAGGGTTCCTTCAAGCCACCGAGGCTGAAGCCGCTGAAGCTTGCAGTGTGGCTGTGTGAGTTTCGGGCTGCCGTAAAGATAGCCTTCGGATTGAAGGGGGCACGGTCGTCTCCGGGAGGTCCTCCCACACCGGCCGCCCCTAATCCGACTGCTTTATCGAGATCGAGGTACGCCTGCTCGAGTTCGGGCGGCATTGACTTCGAGTCCGTAATCGCAGCAATCGCAGAAAACACCCGTTCGACAGCGGCGCGAACCGCCGGCGTATCTCCCAAACGTTTGGTGTAATCGGCAACAGGATCGAATGCGGGCGCGGTCATACCAATGCCAAACGAAGCAATGGCGGACTCATCGCCCCACGGAAGACTGGGCCAGTGCACTCCGACGATCAGTGGCTTGAAGCCGGGCCGCAGCGCGGCGAAACGCGCAAGATCATCCGGGTTGGCAAGCATGGCGTCGGTCCAGCGATTGTACTGGTCCAAAGCGGCGGGCACATCGCCTTTCCAGCCATGGCTCATCAGGAACACATCGGTGCTGGCCTCCTGCTGCATCCGGTTCACCGCTTTGGCGCTTCCCAGATCTCCATGTTGATCGTGCTGCTCGTTCCCGTTTTCGTCATACGCAACCAAGGTGAAATCATTCCGAGCCATTGCTTGAATCTCCTCTCGTTTGTTGCCGATTGTTTCCCGGCATCGTCCCGCGCACAGTGAGACACTCTTCCGCCGCCCGAAAGAAGGGCTCATCCAATTCCGGTACCCATTCTCCGGCCTGACGGGCCCGGTAGAGCATCCCGATGTCGCCCAAGTTTCCCACTGCTTCGATGGTCTTCCGACGTAAGAACATCGAATTCGGATCGGCCACGGCGCAAATGCCTGCAAAATCTCCGTGAATCGCCGCCTCCCAGCGTTGCGCCCGTGCTTCGTTTACGGCATGCAGTTTTCCCAGGGCCACCAGTGCCCGACCTTTCAGCGCGGCTGGGGCCGGCTCCGATAGGTAACGGCTGACGAAACTGCGGGCGCGTTCATCGTGGATTCGTAACTCGCCGATCAAGAAGAGCAGCCTTTCGTAAAGAGCGGTTTGCGGCAGCGAATCCCCCGCTTCTGTGATACACGGCAGAATCAATTCCGTCCACACTTCGACTGGTTCCAGTTCCCGGATGGCATCGGCGACCGCCCACAACGTGGATGGGCTCGTCCGGGAATCGCGGAAAGCGGCGTACAGCGCTGTCCCGGTTTCGGAGGTTTGCAAGTCGCCTAGTGCGAAGGCGGCACCACCCTGCACGCCTTCATCACTGTCAATCAGAAGCGCTGTCAAACCGGGCACATCGGCCTGGATCCAGGCAGCGATCAAGTCGTCGGCGTGAGGATGTCCGGCCAGTCGCTCCTTGGTGACTTGGTCTCGTACCCGCAGCAGAGCGCGAATCGCTGCGAAACGGACCTGGCTATACTCAAACTCCAGCTCCCCATGTTGCTCCTTACGGACTCGGTCCACCGCCAGCGCAATCAAGGTGGGTATGGGTTCTTCGCGGCGGAACAGCCCCAGCGCTTCTACCGCGCGTTCACGGTAGTGGAACCGAAATTCGTTGCCGCGCTTGGTGCGCCATAGCAGCGCTGCGCAAATCTGTTGGCGGAATGATTCGATCAGAGCAGTGGTCGCATCCGGCAAACTGCTCGCCGAGGTGGGTCCAACCCTGGTCCGGTCGTATTCAATCAGGCACTCGGCTGCTACAAATACCTGCTCGCCCTGCGTCAATGAAGCGCCGTAAACCAGCGGCGCCAGGACCGGAATGGGATCCGCCATCATGCCGGCTAAGAGAGACAGCACACGGCCCCACCAGACCACCCGGCTCGACTGGCCCAGGGTAGCAGCCACGTCCTCGATGACTTCGGCCTGGCGGGGATCCCTGAGGATGGCGCACGCCGCACAGTACCCTTGCAGCGGCGGATAGGTGAACCGAATGGCCTCCTCGCCCACCCTGACCAGCATTCGCGAGTCGACCAACTGGTTCAGAAGCGTCTCGAGATTATATTCCCGCTGGTTGCGAACCCCGCGCAGCACCGTGAAGGCCTGTTCAATGGGCAGGCTGAGACAGCGCTCGGAATGCATCTTCCATCCCAGCGCGTACAGCGATTCTTTGGCGCGCACGCCGCGGCCTCCATCGGCAGCGGCCGAGTAGAGCGCGGTGTCTACCCAATCCTCCAGGACCATCACGCGCGAGCGCGGTAGATTTCGCTTTACCTGGTCCAGCATATGCAGTAGCAGCCACGGCATGGCAGCCAGCTCAAATAGCTCAGCGTCGTCGATCGCTTCAAGGAGTGCGTTCCGCAACTGGTCTTCCGCGTCGCCTCCTTTCGCCGAGAGGAACTTAACTACTTTGCGCGCCGAGAGCGGCTGAATCACCAACAATTCATCCACGGCGTCGGAGGGCTCGAACAGCCGGCAATCCATGGCTAGCAGGAACTGGTGCGGCGAGCCGTCCGCAAGTTGCTCAATTTCGAGCAGCGCCGGCTGCCGGGCATTGTCCGCCATCAGGTCCACACTATCGAACAGGAATCGGAACAGAACACCGCCCTTGCCGGACAGCAGTTGATCAAACTTCGGCTCAGAAAGCGAAGGCGCCAGAGCGCGGAAGGTTTCGTACATCAGGTTTCGTAAGCGGCCCGCACCGGACACCCGAACATGCGTGTACTCGCGCATATCGATGAATAGCTGTACGATGCGAGGCTGCGCCTGGGAACCTGTCCCATTCTGGCTGCCATCGGATTGCGCGGTGGACCTGGCGAGCCGCTGCAAGATGATCGATTTGCCCGTCCCGGCATTGCCCGCAATCACCGTCAGACCAGGCCGGAAGTTCTGGATCATCTGCCATAGATCCGCTCCGGATTTTTGATCGCCTGTGGTTCGCTCCCAATCGCGGATCAGTTCTTTGCCCTTGAGCGAAATGGCTTCGAGCGGAAGATAGTAGCGGTCTTCCCGAACCGGAAATTGCTGCTGAATGGCTTGCATGGCCTCGCGAACCGGGTCGGTCGCGAACAAGCGGCCATTCTTCAGCCGAAGGAACAGGACGGGAATCCACCACTCGGTGCTTTTGGGTCCATAAATTTCAAACCGGGCTTCACTAAGAGCCCGATCTACTTCTCCGCTCTCCAGCACCTTGGCATAAAAGCTGGCGGCCAGCTTGCGCGCCGTCTCAATTTCGACCTGGGTCTGCATGGCGATCACGGCGGGTACCCCGGCCTGCACCAGCTTGGGAGCCAGCCCCACCATGGGTCGCGCCGATGTGGCTTGTGCGCCCGTTTGGTTTGCGGTATCGCACGCAGACAAATAAATCAGTTTGGGCTTTTGCGACAAAGAGGCGATCTCGTTCGTGATGTCCGTGTCAATCGCTTTCTCGAAATCCCCATCTTCTTTTTCGAGAAAAAGCGAAGCCGTCTTGCCGTCGAAGGTGCCATGCGAGAGCAGATGGACAATGTGGTTCTTGCCAGCGGCCTCGATCAACCGTTCCAGGGTGGTGGACCCGGGCAGCACTTTGAATCCGAGTCCCGCCAGCTCCTCCCGATACGCGTCGCTTAACTCCGTATGTCCGGGGAGAACGGTAACGTCGAGATCGGGCACCGTAGAAATGGCTGCCGTCAGGCTTCTGAGTTGTTCCTCGACATTGATATGCACCAGTCCGTTAGGCAAGCGAGTGGGACTCGAAACGGCCAGCAGCAGGCGAATGGGGCGATCTTCGATAGGCTCCTGCTGCCCCTCCTCAAGCGGGATGAAGCGCGAAAACGGTATCAGTGAACTGGCGGCCAGCGGAATGGCAGAGCCCTGCCACTGCATAAACAGGCGCTCCCAGGGATAAGCATGCAAATCGGCCGCGTTCGGATCGATGCACAGGCGCACGCGCATTCGGGATTCCGACTTAGACGAAACAGTGGCATAGGCCTTTTCGAGCGCTCGCAGGATCGGGACGGTGAAAAGGCACTGCCCCAGACGCGAACCGTACGGCTGCAGGTCTAAATCCAGCGCAAGCAGCTCCTTTTCCGGAATTTGCAGCGCGCCCCCCGGGAAGTAACTATCGTCATCCAGCGTGGCGTCAACGGGGTAAGGCGACGTGTCGCTAGCAGCCCGTGGCAGAAGTGAGTGTTTTCAGACGGTGAGACGAAGGGGAGTCACCTGAAATTCGTCGAACCTGTCAGCGGCGGCATCGGTTCCAACGGAGCTTTGCGGCACAAAGTGCTCCGATGCTTGCCCTGTCT
>JBBSHP010000370.1:0-5396 GCA_038232555.1 Bryobacterales bacterium | reverse complement strand
GGGACAATTCGGCGGGCCGGCTGACCGTAGGCGCCAACGAATCGACGACGCTCTACCTGCTGAATCATATTCAGCGCTACCGGCGCCTCTATCCGAAGGTGAAAGTGCAGGTCCGGCGCAGCCTGTCGAGCAAGATCCCCTCCCAGTTGATTGATGGCGACCTGGAACTCGGTGTAACCAGCTTCGACCCGGAGGATGATCGCCTGCACTCCTATGTGATTTACACCGACCATCTGGCCTTTGTGGTTTCACCGAAACATCGCTTTGCCAGCCACCAGCAGATTGAGATCACGGAGCTGGGCATGGAAACATTTATCGCCCATAACGTTCTTTCGCCTTACCGGGCGGTGGTGCTGCGCGAATTTCAACGGCACAAAGTGCCTCTCAACATGGACGTGGAGATGCCGACTGTCGAAACGATCCGGAAGCTGGTGCAGGCGAATGAAGGCGTCGCATTCCTGCCACGCATGTGCGTGGAGCAGGAAATCGATCAGGGAACGCTCCGCGAGATTCAGGTAACGGAAATACAGGTAGAGCGCAAGATTCACCTGGTCTATCCGGCCCGCCGGGCCCTCAGCCACGCGGCCAAGGCTTTCCTGGAGCTCGTTCAGGCAAACTAGAGATATTCGATGCGCTTGGACTTCAGCGGCAAAACGGCGGTGGTAACGGGTGGCGCGAGTGGCATCGGACTGGCGACGGTGACGTTGCTACGAGAATTGGGCGCACAGGTACACGTGCTGGATCGCGAAGTGGACGTGTCCAACCGGGCGGTGTTGGAACCAGCCATGCTGGCTCTTGCGCCCTTCGACATCGTGGTGGCGAATGCGGGGGTCGGGAGCCAGGCTGAGCTGACCGAGACTACCGAAGATCTTTGGAACAGAACGGTCGCGGTGAATCTCACCGGCGTCTTTCACACCGTGCAGTTGGCGGCCTTGGCGATGAAGCCCCGCCGCACGGGAGCTATCGTGCTGACCGCGTCCACCAACTCGTACGACGGCGAGCCCCGCCTCACTGCCTACAATGCCACCAAAGCCGGCGTGCTCGGCATTCTCCACACCACCGCCGCTGAGCTGGGACCCTACGGCATCCGGGTGAATGCGGTCTGTCCCGGACTGATTCGAACTCCGCTGACGCGAGGCGCCTTCGAAGATCCGGAGGTGCTGCGCGAGTACTTCCGTGCAATTCCGCTCGGCCGGGGCGGGGAAGCCGGTGAGGTTGCGAATGCGATCGCGTTCCTCGCGTCCGACCTGGCATCCTACATCAGCGGGGCCGCGTTACTGGTCGATGGCGGCCAGATGGCAAGCAAGTTTGGAACATGGAACCAGCAAATGGGCGAGTTTGAAACGGATCGCTGGCGCTTGAAATAGCCACGCAGATCGGCGCCCACGGACTCACGCCGAAACCGCACCGACCACGTACCCAGCCCGAAATCGGACGCCCACGCACCGCCACGCACCGCCTACACACTGACCACGGACCCATGCCGAAATCCCAAACCGAGCCGCGACCGCAAGGAAGCGGACGTGCCGCAATACCTGGATGCTGTAATGAGTGGAGATGCACAATCTACGCCGCGCGCAACTGCAAGCGCTGAAAGACGGGGTGCTGGACGCCCTGATCCTAGGGGGTGGCATCAATGGAGCGGGCACCCTTCGGGATCTCGCTCTGCGTGCCCGGACGGCGGGCGCTCCCCTGCGCCTGGGACTGATCGATAAGAAGCACTTCGGGTCCGGCACTAGCGGAAAAAACTCCCAGCTCATCCACGGCGGGCTCCGTTACTTGAAGTATTTTGAGCTTTCGTTAGTGCGCGAATCACTGCGGGAGCGCTCCACTTTGCTGCACATCGCTCCTCATCTGGTGGAACCTCTACCTTTTCT
Source organism: Bryobacterales bacterium (assembly GCA_038232555.1). GTDB lineage: Bacteria > Acidobacteriota > Terriglobia > Bryobacterales > Bryobacteraceae > JBBSHP01. Next base: position 3,519 of record JBBSHP010000370.1, on the reverse strand, counting down.
GATGCCGATGTATGGCTGGAAATCCCGCATCCTGTATGGAACCGGGCTGACGATGTACGACCTGCTTTCGGGCTCGCACGGCATCCACAAACATCGAATTGTGAGCCGCTCTGAAGTGGCGGAACTAGAGCCGGCTCTGAACACCGCAGGCTTGACTGCCAGCGCAATTTTCTACGACTGCCGGGTGCACTCGGCCAGGCTGGTTTTAGCGAACATCCTCGATTCGATGGACCTCGGGGCGGCGGCCGTGAATTACGTGCAGGCCGAACACATGGCCCGCTCAGGTGACTTGTGGTGCATCGCGGTACGTGACACCCTGACCGGCGAGGCGTTCGAGATCCAAGCCCGTAAAATCATCGATGCCACCGGACCGTGGGGAGGCGGAGTGCCCGGCGGAGCGCCGCTGCGGCTGGTGCGGGGCTCCCATATCATTATTCCCCGAGTGAATGCGAGCGATCACGCGGTGGCGTACTTCGAGCGCGCCGGCCGGATCGTTTTCCTGATTCCCTGGGGCAGTCAAAAGCAGCTCACGCTGGTGGGCACCACCGATGTGGATCATCCCTTCGGGCCGGACCAGGTTCACATCACTGCTGAGGAGACCGAATATCTGCTCGGCATCGTGGAAGAGGTGTTTCCCGGCTCGGGCCGTTCGGAAGTGCTCTCGAGCTATAGTTCCCTGCGCCCGCTAGTTCCTCAAGGCGAAGCGTCTGCAACCAGTGCCAGCCGTGGCCATCGCATTTGGAATTCCGAAGATGGAGTTCTGCACATCGCCGGCGGCAAGTACACCACCTACCGGGCCATGAGCGAAGAAGCCGCCGAGCTGGCCTGCACTGAGATCGCGCCGGCTCTATGCGGTAAGGGACTGACTGAGAATGCGGTCCTTCCGGATTTCCCGGCGACCCGCGAATGGGAATTGGAGCAACACCTGGCGGACCATCTGTGCATTTCGACTTACTTGGGCTATGAGCAAAGATGGGACCGGCAGTCACTCCGTCGGGAGGCCCAGGCCATCGCCCCGAGATTGGCCTGGGATGAACACCGCATCGATCAGGAGATAGAGCGCGTTATGCCCGCATTGTCAGGTTTGGTTGCTTGCGAGCCCCAACGCTAATAGCGCCGGTAGTAGCGGTCGTCGCCGTAGTCCCGATAGCCGTAATCCCGATTGCCGCCGTAATCCCGATCCCGGTAACCGTTATTCGAGTACCGGCCCCGCGTCGAGCGGAATTGTCGTAACTCTGCCAGATCCTGGCTCAGGATGTCCCGGTCGCGTCCTCGCAATTGATCCGCCTCCGCTAGGTGTTGCAAGTTCTCGATTGCCCGGTCCAGTCTTCCAGTGTCGAAGTTCCCCCGAGACCAGCGTTCCTCGAATTCCTGTAGCCGCCGGGACGTCTCCTCGAAGTGCTTTCTTTCATGGTTGTCAAACCGGGAATTGGAAGCAGCTCTATCGATGTCCGACATCACGCGCCCAATCAGAGACCCCCGGCTGGAGCCATACCCTCCGTAGCGGTTATCCGAGTACCGCCCGCTGTCCCCGTAATTCGGATCGTACCGGTATTGGGCGTTAGCCATCAAGCCGCCCACCAGTAACCCAGAGCTGATCAACACCGTCCTCGTTAAGTTTTTCATGGCCTGCTCCTCTACCTATCTATCAAGCACGTCCATTTCCAAACCCAAACCCTTGCAATACCAGCTCCTACCAAATCTCCCCCCGCTTACATCCACCAGTAATGGTGGAATTCCACCATCCCGAGCGATGCGGCCGCTGGGGGCTTCTCGTACTTGCCCGTGTGAGTCCGCCAATCCCACGGAATATCGGAGGACCGCTGTTCGAACCCGCTTACTTCTTGGCGCGGCTATCTAGCAGGCCCATCATTTCGGTGTTGCCCTGCTGTTCAGCCAGACGCCGTGCATTCAGCCCGCGCTGATGGCGTGCAGCCGCGTCCGCCTTCCAGTCCATCAGCAGATTGACGATGCCAAGCTTGCCTGTCATTGCGGCGAACATCAGCGCGGTCGCGCCGATCCCATTTCGATCGTCGACGCGGGCCCCCGACTCGAGTAGCATTTGCACAATAGGACGGAATCCCTTGAAGCTGGCAGCCATTAGCGCCGTTCCCATCCCATCCTGCAACTGCGTACTGGCGCCGTTCTTCAACAGCAGGGAGACCGTCTCCGCCGATCCGTTATAAGCGGCCAGAATGAGCAGGCTATGGCCGCGCTCATCACGCTTGTCGGGGTCGCCTTTCTGCTCCAGATAGTGACTGATGACTTTCGTCTGATTGTTCCGCGAGGCTTCGAACACATCGGGTTCCGCTCCCCGCACGAGACTGACCGACCAAACAAGAAAGAAAAGTGTAAGCTTCATATGCAATTGGAAAGCCCGGGGCATGCAGCGCAGGCCCCAGGACTCAACTTGACGTCTTCAGTCAGCGATCGCGCTCTTTACCGCAGGCAACGGGACTTTGACGGCTTCCGCCAACCGGGTACCGTATTCCTGGTTAGCCCGATAAAAGAAGCTGACCATTTTAGCCCGCACCGCAGGGCTTTTCACCTTCCGCAGGTCGTCCGCCATGTTTGGGATTAGGCGATTCCGTTCTTCAGAGGATAACGAAAGGTTCACCGGCCTGGGCAATCGGCGCGATCCCTACCGTTTTGCCGTACTTCCTTGCCCCTCCCCTGCGCCGGTTCGTGAATGCTTACCCGCAGGTTGCTCTGCAGTTGAGGGAGGCCACCACCGTGGAACTGATAGAGCAGGTGCGCAATGGCGTGCTCGACCTTGCCGTACTCAGCCTTCCCATCGATCAGCCTGGTCTCGTTCGCAGCGAACTGTTTCGTGAGCCTCTCTATCTTGCCGTACCCGAGTCTCACCCGCTGGCAGCCGAGGCTAAGCTCGATCTGGGCACTGTCAGTGGCGAAAGATTACTGATTTTGAAAGAGGGCCACTGTTTACGCGGGGAGACCCTCACGTTATGCCAGCGCGCGAAAACGCACTTTCCTTCCCAGTTCGAGGCCGACCAGTTCTCAAGCATATTCGCGCTCATCGCTGCCGGCTTTGGCCTGAGTATCGTTCCCGAGATGGCGCGCAGCCATACGCACGGCTGCCGGCTTATCCCCTTGAAGCAGAGGGTCAGCCGCCGCATCGGGTTTATCCGGCTGGAACGACGCTTCGTCTCCCGGCCGGTGCAGGCTTTTATCGGATTTCTGCGCGAGTTGGCCGCTGAGCACCAGCGACGGTGTCGAGGCGAAGTTCCCGTGTCGGACAGCTGAGGGGAAAGAATGTGCAACAAATGGGCACGAACATTGTAATTGCCACATTCGGCTCCCTCGGTGATGTGCACCCGTATCTGGCGGTCTGAAGGCCCGGGGGAATAGCCCTGAGCGATGATGGGTTTCAGAGGACGAAGACACGTGGACACTGATCCTAAGTTGCCGGTATGTCCGTTTTGCGGTCTGCCGATTGAGCCGCAACACGAGACTGCGGAAGTGAACGGCGAGAAGATTCATTTTGACTGCTATCGAGAG
>JBBSHP010000369.1:0-5399 GCA_038232555.1 Bryobacterales bacterium | reverse complement strand
GTGGGTTAAGATTCGACTTTTTATGGAATCAGTTGTTAATTAATTCCGAAACTTAGGGCTAACCCCGGAGCTTACGTCTGTGGCCCGAAGCACCAAACCCGATTCGGCCCAGTCGTTCTTGGTAGCCTCAAATGAAAGTCTCCCTGTTACAACCAGACGCTTCTCTCGATGAGGGATACCTGACGCCCCTCATTCATGAGGACCACGACAACGCCAGACGAATCGAACCGATGCGGCGGGTGTAACCAGTTGCCGCAGTCCGGGACCAACAGAAATCGCGTTACCTTGCCTTTCCTCGGGAGCTTCATTATAGGGGATCATGTATCCGGGTACACGGACGTCTTGGCTCAAGCGTGTGCGGACCTCGTCTTCGCCGGTTAGTCTCCCTTTGTACTGCCGATCCAGAGTGGGCCAATCCAGAAGTTGGGTTTTCCGGGCGGATTTTCCTCCACGAGCATACGCTTTTCGAGGCTAGGCCTTGAGCTGACGGTGATGGCGAACACCGCTCCCAGCGTAGGCAGCGCCACGATGACCAAAATAAGAGAGAGTATACGCATTTCCTGCCATCGTGTGAGAAGCTGCTTTCGTTTGCGACGGACGACCTGCCGAGTCATTCGCTCAGTGGAAACTAGCAAGGCGAACTTGCGCTGAAGGTCGCGTGCTGCTCGGGTGTTGCGTCTTGCCATGCTGAATGTGATCCATGTGCCCCATTTGCTTTGGGACTGTTGGTCTGTTGAGTCGATAACAAGCTCCCCCGCCAAAGATGCTGGCCGATATCGAATCCAGCTTGAAAAAGAATTCTCGACGACTGCCGCTAAATGACAACTTCAACGCGTGCCGGTTTTGAGTTCAACGTATTCGAGGGAGCCCTCTTCGGGCACAGGGTCTCCAGCCAGGCGGCAATCTTCGACATAGAGATCGATTGCTTCGTGGATATTCCTGAGGGCCTCCTCACGAGTATTTCCTTGCGAGACGCAGCCTGGAAGCACTGGCACGGTTACGACGAATCCGCTGTCCGCCTCGCGTTCGAGGATAACTGTGTACTTCATTTCATGCGGGTGCAACATCCTTATGGCTCTAGTTTACAGGTGTTGTCGAAACCACGACTGCCGGAATCTACGTAAGACGCTTCGACGGTGGTCCCCAATTGTCGGAGGTCTTCTGATGTAGCGCTAGGCATGCACAATTTCGGTGGTATCGGCAGGCATGACCACGGATCTTTCGATACTCAGCTGCAATCGGCTCAGGAAGGCCGGTCTACTTGCCGAGCTTCTGCAGCAAGCAAATCCCCATGCTGACGGACAAGCGGCACTTCAGGGACAATTGAAGCAAGGAATATGGCGACTTTGAGCGATTTTGAGAAACTGCTACCCACATTGTCTGCTGGGGAAAAGGCGCAGATCCTGAAATGGGTAGTTCAGGAACTTGGTGACGCTTTCCCCGGAATCGACTCTCGTCCTGGCGTGTGCGGCGGCGAACCATGTATCGTTCGCACCCGGATTCCTGTTTGGCTTTTGGAGCAGGCACGGCGCCTAGGCTCCAGCGAACAGGAGTTGCTGTCGGCGTATCCATCCCTGCGTGCGGAGGATTTAGTGAACGCCTGGGCATACGCGCGTTCTCACGCCGCCGAAGTCGAGGCGCAAATTCGCGAGAATGAGGCCGTTTAGTGGCCCGCTTCTATTCGAACGAGAACATTGCCTTGCAGGTGGTGATGGAACTGCGAAGGCTGGGGCATGACGTACTGACTTCGCTGGATGCCGGAAAGGCGAATTCCGCTGTCCCGGACTTTGAAGTCCTGGCGTTCGCGGGTGCGGAAGGCCGAATTCTGTTGTCGCACAATCGCCGCCACTTTCTACACCTCCATCAACACCGCACTGAGGACCACGCCGGGATGATCCTCTGCACCTTTGACTGGGACTTCCGCGGACAGGCGCGGCGGATCGACGCAGCAGTTGCAGCGATGTCTGAAATGAAGAACCAATCGATCCGCGTGAACCGTACCAATCCGACAAGAACTTAGGGCCTCGAAGCTCTGGCCCGACAGGCCAGGAACAGCTACCCGCAACATTCCCGCTGAGCGGAGTGGTCCGGCAGTTGCGGCTGGGTCAGAATCGATCGAACAGAAGATGCAATCCGTCGCGCACGGCCCCGGCCGCGGTGCCGCTCAAATTGCCGGTACATCCCTCAAGCTCTGCCTTGGTCGACCGTGAGGATCTGCGATACGTTGACCACGCTCGCCTTCCGAAGGTTGGACTCGCCCCGCTTCAGAAGCACGTTGCCCGGTGCGTTCGCCCTGCTCAGATTCGAGGTGATCAGGCACACGACGCTTGTTGCTATCGGGCTCCGGTTAAAAATATCGTTCTGGACAACCACGCAGGGCTGCCGTTCCATACTTGTCCCTGCCGAATCTCGCTCACCAGCGTTCCTTCACCGTCCGGCGAACTTTGGTCTTGATTCCATTTAGCAGCCGTTTCTCCGCCGGTTCCACTCCTTTTCCATAGACTTCATCCAGCCGAAGCAGCATTTGTTCCCGCCGTTACCGTTGCAGGAAATCGTCGACTGCGAGCGCAAAAAGGCGGCTGCGGCTCAGACCCATCAGGCGTGCGGTTTCGTCCGCTGCCTGCAACAGACCGTCGTCTATGGAGATAGTTGTCTTCATTGTTACTACTCAGCGTTATACTATACTGTCCACCCTGCGGCAGTATCAAACTTGGCGCGACCCGGGCTTCGCACAGATGTGACTGCCAGCGATCCGCTGTAGTGTCCAGCAGTGGCCTCCAACAAACGACACAGCTTTAGCAGGATGATGAAAAAGGCTCGGGCAGTCCCACTCCCTCGCGGTCATGGCTCGGTAAGATGTTGTAAACAAGTGGACGCATGGCGTTGCTAATTAAGTTCGCTGCTCGGCGGGCAGGGCACCCAAACCGCGACTGGCTCGCGGAGTTCTTCGGACGCGTTGGCTGCGATAATGCCGCCCGTGAGGGCTACTGATTGCCCTCACGGCGGTGAATCCGAGTTCCGTGCTCGTTCCAATTTACGCGTTGTAAGTTTGCGAAGTATTAGCCAGCCGAGCTATCGCCAGCATCATTTCGGCCAACAATCTCTCATTGTCCCTGTGCATTGCGGCGATGATCTCCACTGTTTGGGACAACGCTTCATGGCGCGTAGCGAGTGCTTCTAAGCGCTCGTCGATGTTCATGGTTCCCTTCCACGATTGTATATGGGGTGCGCTGGTTCTGAAGCGTTCTTTATTGGAGTTTGGGCAAGCGGCGCGCTGCGGCACGCCGGAATTCGTCAGCGCGAGCGCTAGGCATGCACGATTTCGGTGGTGTCGGTGGGCATCCGAAGCCCTCTCTCCCGATATTCAGCCGCAATCATGTCGAATATTTGCTCGAGTTCGGCGAGGGCTTCTTGCCTGGTTGGCATCAGAGCATAGCACCCTTCAACCGCAGGGATCTCCGCAACCCAACCGTCAGGCTGGTTGCGGTACAAGACCACTTTGTAGTCGTTCAAGTCCATGTACAGCTTTCATTATGACGCGGATTTGGGCTCCCAGGCCGATCGGAGGTCCGCGGTCAAATATTCGAAGATCTCCGGAGGATCGGACGCGAAGTTGCTGTACCGGATCCACGTCGGCCTGACGCGGAAGTAGATCAACCCTTGCCAGCTTTGCCGGGCCTTGCCGTCAGGAAAGGTCGCAAAGTATAGTTTCAGAAGGCGATCGAGCTCTGGGCCGGTCGGCTCGTCTGCGACGCCCTCCAATTGGACTGTCCGGGCAGAGCTAGCAAGCGCGGGCCCGATCACGAAGGCAGCCATGGGGTTCAGCCGTAGATTAGACGCTTTGCGTGACGTGTCGACAGTATCGAAGAAGACTTCAAATTGGTCGCTCACAACGATACCGATGAGGGCAGCCTGAGGCCCTCCGGAGCACGACGTGGATGCCTGCACGGCGTATCTCTCCTGACGCATGAACGCGAGGAGCTCGGCACGTGCAATCATATTCCAGACACTAGATCACCACTCCGGGCCCGAGTATGGCGTTCCCTCTGAGCTCGTCTTATCCGACCCGCTTTTGACATCGAAGATTCCAGGCTCGGTCTGGTTCACTGCGTTCAACGTGTCTTCCATGATGGTCTTCCAAGTGTCCGAGCTGCCGGTCACGGGGTCGACAGGAATCTGGCGCAGGTAGCCTTCGCTTACCAAATCCTGCAGGCTTTGCGGTGCTTTCTGCTTGTCGTAGGTGTATTCGTCGATGACGGTGCGCATCGTAAACAGATTGTTGCGGAGAACGCTTTCGCGGGCCCTCGTGATCGAGCGATTGTAGATGGGTACAGCCATCGACATCAGGATGGCGATGATGGCCATCACGATCATCAGCTCAATGAGCGTGAAGCCGCGGCGACTGCAGGTTCTGTTCACGTCACCACTCGGCATAGGGTGTTCCATCACGCGCTTTTTCGGTGCTTTTGCTGTAAACGTCAAACAGGTTCTGTCCACCCCAGGATTGCGACTTCGGATCATCCCGGGTGCTGCGCTTGCCCCAGTCCTTTGAATTGGTCATGGGATCTTTCGGAATGCGCCGCAGAAATTTGACCTTTTTATCGACCTGGCCCGTTACTTTTACGCCTTCGACAAGCTGGTCCAGGCTCTCCGGATAGTTATCGCTATCCAGCTTCTGCGTGCCCAGCTGGCCCAAATCGGCTGCGTCCTTGTATTTGTCGATGGCCTTGCGGATTTCTTCGAGCGAGTTCTGCAATGCGAACTCGCGCTCGCGCCTGACCTTGTACCGAGCCAGCGGCACCGCCATGGACGAAAGCAGCATCAGAATGGTGAAGGCCACAATCAGCTCGATGAGAGTGAGGCCGCGTTGCGACTTGCGTTTCATTCGGGTGGAATCCTAAAACCTGGCGATTACTGCACAGTAACGGGCATGGTGGGCCCGGTGGCCGCGATCGGCTCCTGTTTCGAATTACGCAGACCGATATCCGTGATTGCAACAGTCCCGGATCCTTTTCCGACCGCCATAAACATCAGCTTGGCCAGTTCTCCCGAGCCATTCACTCCACTGGCCCCGGTGATCCGGCTGATCGTAACAGTTGCTTCACCGGTCTCATTTCGGATATCGATGCTGGGGGGATTGGCCTGCGGGCCGCCATCGCCGATCAGCGCTCCGGCCGTCACCTGGTTCAACCGCAGCAGCTTGGGATCCCACTTGATGTGGAAAGGGGCTACGGACAGATCGGTCATATTCTGAGCTTGCACAGTTAACACGACAGGTGCACTGAGAGCCGCCTGAACGGAGGATGGCGCGAACGTCAGAATCGGTGGACCCGCCGCTGGGGCGGTTGTCGCAGCAACGCCGGGAGCTACTGGCAATTTCGGCATGGTCGCCGGAACGG
>JBBSHP010000368.1:0-5401 GCA_038232555.1 Bryobacterales bacterium | reverse complement strand
GCTCGACTGTTTCGATTTCACCCTGCAGCCTGGCCCACCGCCTGTGACTACGCGCAAAGGAACCGGACGAAGAGGAACCCCCAAGAAAATCAAATCGCGGCTTGCTCAATAACGCTCATAGCAGACGCCAATTTATCTCGATGGTCGCCCCCACCGTAACGGGCTGGCCGTCTTTGGTGCCGGGTTGGAACTGCCACTGATTAATTGCGTCGATTCCATTCTCATCAAGACCCAGTCCCAATCCCCGCACAACACGAGGATTATGGGCGCGGCCATCCGGTCCAATCTCCACATACAGCACCTCGGTACCGGTCAGTTTTGCCACGCGGGCGTCCTCGCTATACTCCGGCTCCACTTTGTGCAGGAGCGACGGAAACGTCACACCGGCGCTACCTGCGCGATAGACCCCAGCGGAGACGCCGGACTGGCTGCGGACTCTCGCCACATTCGCCTTTTCCACATCTGTGGCCTCGTCCGCGCGTCCCTGATCCCGCAGGAATTGCGTATAGAGTCTTCGGGTGCTGCTCGCTTCCGCCGAGTTCGGGTCCTGTTCGGATAGAGCTCTCAGATAGAGCGCCGCGGCTTGATCCGGGTTGCTCTCCCGCTGCCGAACCACCGCCATCCACATCAATGCGCTGCCAGCCCGGTTGAAATCGACACGCTGGGCGTGCTCGAAATTTTCGATAGCTAGAGGAAAATCCATTTTCGACAAAGCGGTAATTCCAAAATGGATGTAAGCGCGCGCAGCTTCTGGCCGATCGCCTAACACTTGCGCAGCCTTAGCGTACGATGCTTCCGCGGACTTGAAGTGCCGCCTCTGTTCCAGGTCGGCCAAGTTTAGTAATCCCACTCCATATTCAACACTTTCCTGGCCGGAGACTTCGGCGCGGATCGACACTGCGGATTGCAGAAGTTTTTGGGCCATGTCGTAGCTGCGCAATCCTTCCGCGGCTTTTGCGGCATTCTCCAGCATCTCGGGGCTCTTCTGTGAAGCGGCAGAACGGATCAGGGCGTCCACATCCGCCGGCATGGCCTGGGCTTGGCTCGCGAGCGGTTCCTGGGCCCGTACGGCGGCCAGCGGAGCGACCAGGGCCAGCACCAGAAGCATGACAAGCACAGCCCCGGCGCGACCCGGCGTGTTGCGATTGACACCTGCATCCAGGATCGCGCGTAAGCGTTCCTCAAGTTGGGACGGCCGCACCATGGCGACTGCGGCGTATTCCAAAGCGGGAGAGGATTGCAGGCCGCGAGCGATGTCCAATAGGTGGCCCGCGTATTCCGAAGCGCGAGCCCCGGCGGTCAGCACCAGATCGTCCGCCGCTCGCTCGCGCTCCTGGACAAAGCTATGCCATGCCATCCAGGCGAGAGGATTCCACCAATAGACGCATAAGGCCGTCCGGGCCAAGAGATGCGTGGCCACGTCGCCGCGCCGCACGTGAGCCAGTTCGTGTAGCAGAACCACACGCCGGCGCTCGTCCGTCCATTGCGCGGCATTCGCAGGGATCAGGATAAATGGCCGGAGGACTCCGAAGGTCATAGGCATGTTGCCCGACGTAGTCTCCAGAACATCAACCCGGTGGCGAATCCCGAGTGAATTCGACAGGATACCGGATAGCCCACTCTCGTGGAACCGTTGTGCGGACCGGCGGATGCTCCAGATGGCAACGCACCCTGCCAACATTCGAGCGAACAATGCGGCCGCACCTATTGCCCATAGAAGCACCGGCCACATCCGCCAATCCACGCGAGCGGAGGAAGCATGCAGGGAACCGGCCGTTCGGGCGTCCACCGCAGTGCGTGCAACGGCAGCTTCCCCCGCAGGTGAGGCCGTCGAGCTAAACACAAATGTTGTGGATGAGGGCAAGATGCCGGTCATTGCGCGAAGCTGCAGCGACGGCATTCCGATCGTAAAGATCGGTAAGGCAAGGACGGCCGCAGCCGCTGCAGTCCAAACCAGGTGTCGCATCGCCGCGGAGCTTCCGCGCAACAAAACAGCCGCGATCCAAGCCACGGCCAGCACCGCCGAGGCCTTTATCGCGACTCCCAGCAAAATCGAATACCAGATCGCGGGCATGCTACTTTCCCTCCTTCTTCGCTTTTTCGATCATTTCCGCCATGCGGCTCAATTCCTCGCGAGTGATCCGCGTAGAGGAGACGTCCAGCAAGGCGGCCACCACCTGCTCCGGCGAATCGTGAAAAAATGTGTCCAATAGTTGTTTGACCGCCGACCGCTTAGCCTTATCCCGGGTCACCGTCGGTAGGTATACATACCTCATGCCTTCCACCTGATGCTTGACGTGGCCCTTCTCCTCCAGCACGCGTAACATAGCCCTCACCGCGGAATAACCAGGTGCATCCGGCATAGCCGCGCGCACTTCGGAAGCGGACGATTTTCCCTCTCTGTAGAGAATGTCCATGATCTGCCGTTCCCGCCTGCTCAGCCCGGGGCCGACGCTCAAGGCCGCACACCCTGCTGTCTTTGTAGCATTATGCTAAAAATTTAGCATGTACGCGGTCTGGTGTCAAGAAGATAAATTGGGTATTTTGAGACAGCTTGAAGAGTGCGACCCGGGAATTCGCTTAAGATATTTTGGCTGAGGGGTAGTCCGTCAATTTGGCAGGTCGAGCAACTCTACAGCCTGCGGACTCTTGCGGGCAAGCGCTAAGACACCCCGATCGAGTGTCGCCAGGATTCCACCGTGCGCTCGTGCGAGAGCCAACAAGTATGCATCCGTAATCTGGCGGTGCCCGAGAATGGGCCCGGTTTTCTCAATGACGGCGGCAAGGGGAAGGTCGGCGGGCCAAAACTCATGCGACGGGAAGGCTGTCACGCGAGCAAGCAGCGTCAGAGCTACGCCCGGTAAAACGGCATCTGCCGTAAAAACAGGATTGCTGGAGATGCGTATAAACGCGGTCTGAGTCAGCGGGCAGGTACGAAAGCCCCTACTTCCCTTATGCGCAAACCATTTCTGCGAAAGAAGATGATGAACGTGCGAAGGCCATGCCAGTGCGACGAGCACATTGACATCGAGCAGGTAGGGCGTCACAATTCGTCTTCAGCTGCAAGCGTTTGTTCCAGCGTGATAGGCTTTGCGGAGTCCGGGATAACGAAGCTTGGAAAAAGCTTTCCCGTGTCTATCTGAAAAGCGGGTTTCAGTCCCAAGCGGACGAGTTCGCCTACAGCGTCCCCCAAAGAGATTTGTTTGAGGTGAGCCAAAGACCGGGCCACTTCGTAGACGTCTTCCGGTAGGTTTAAAGTGGTACGCATCATGATGATTATAGCATCATGATGCACTGGCCGCTCCGGAGAGGTTTAGACCGTCGCCTTCTTCTGCGCTCGCGAAACTCTGACCTTCTCCACCCGCAGGTCGTTGCCGGCCAATACCTCAATCCGTAGTCCATCGGACTCCACGCTTTCCCCTACGTGCGGAACGTGGCCCAGCCATTCGGTCGCCAAGCCGCCAATGGTTGTGGATTCCGTCTCTTCCTGAGGGCGAAAGCCGAGCAGTTCGTGCAGGTGGTCCAGATCGAAGCTGCCGGAAACAACATAGTTGCCCTTGCCCTCTTCGACTACGTCCTTGGACGGTTCGTGCTCGTCCCGGATCTCGCCGAAAATTTCTTCGACCATGTCTTCCATAGTCACCAGGCCGGCCGTGTTTCCGTACTCGTCCACCACGATGGCCATATGCGTCCCATCCCCCTGCATCTCGCGCAGCAGATCGTTGACTGGTTTGGTCTCGGGTATGTAGCGCATCGGCCGCACCAACTCGCGCAGTTTGCGCTTGCGCCGCTCCGGTTCATCCAGCTCGAACATGTCGCGCACGTGCACAAAGCCGATGATATTGTCCACCGTGCCTTCATAGACCGGAATGCGCGAATACTGTTCATGGATGACCATCTCACGAAGATCCTCGAGCGATCGGTCGCCGTCGATTCCTACCATGTTCGGTCTGGGCGTCATCACTTCGCGCACGGTCTTATCGCCAAAAGCAACCACGGATTGAATCAGCCTGCGGTCTTCCTCTTCGAGAATCCCCTCTTCCGCTCCCGCCGTAATCAGGGCCTCAATATGTTCGGCCGGATGGGGCGGCTCCTCATGGGGTTCGTCAGGTTGAGCCAGCTCTACCAATGACTGAAAAAAGCCGAGCACGCCCGTCACAGGCCTGGCGATGGCGACCAGCAACTTGAGCAGCGGTACCAGCGGCAGCAGCCACTGCCCCGAAGTGTTGCGGTACAGCGTCTGCGGAATCACATAGGTAAACAGCAGCATCGCCAGCCACGACATCACCGCCGCCTGGAGGAAAATGGCCCAGAACGGAGCAGTCTCCGCAAAGCGCACCGCCAGGAACAGCAGACCCAGGAACAAGAGCGCGGTGTGTTTTATGAGAGAGAAGACCAGTGCGCCCTCATTCGCTTTCGCTCCGATTCGATCTTCCAGAGTCTCCTTGAAGAGTTGCAAGGCCGGGAGATCGCGCGCGCGGATGCGCAAGGTCTCCATATACAGGAGTTGGATCAAGGTCACCAGGCATAACAAGGTGGCCAACACCAGGATCACCAAAACGTAGACGGCTGTCACGACGATACCCGCTCGATCAGGCCGGCAGGGAGGCCGAAACGCTCGCGCCAGTGTCTTTCCGCATCTGCCATTTCGCCGCGATCCTGTTCGTGATCCAGGCCCGTCAGGTGCAAGACGCCGTGCAGCATCAGGATTTGCAACTCCTGCTCAGTAGTGTGAGCCAGTGCGTTCGCTTGGTGTTCAGCCCGGTCTAGCGAGATCGCAATGTCTCCCAGGGTGTGTCCGTCTCTGGGCAAGTGCCCCCCCTGGTCCGCCGGAAACGATAGCACGTCGGTCGCATAATCCTTCTTTCGAAATTCACGATTCAAGCCCCGGATCTCATCGTCATCGGTGATCAGGCAACAAAAAGCCCGGCCGGCCGACACCTCGTCCGCCAACGTTCGCGCAAACTGACGCAGAGTACGCCGGCTGATTTCGCGGGCCTTCACATGGAACAAGACGGTACTGCTCGATGACGGTAGCACCGGTCAGGCCAACGGAATCGCGTGCACGCCTTGCGGAACGGGCTCAACCGGATCGGGGCCCAGCGTCAAGGCCAGTTGGCGACTGGCTTCCGTAGATTCCTGATGACGTTCGTAAGCCTTCACAATGCGCTGAACAAGCGGATGCCGGACTACGTCGCGGTCGTCGAAATGGACAAAGCTGATGCCCTCCACACCCCGCAAGACTTCCACAGCGTTACTCAAACCGCTACGCTTGCCGGTTGGAAGATCCACCTGCGTCAGATCCCCTGTCACCACCATCTTCGAATTGAAGCCTTGGCGGGTCAGCACCATCTTCATCTGCTCCGCGGTGCTGTTCTGGGCCTCATCCAGAATGATGAAG
>JBBSHP010000367.1:0-5406 GCA_038232555.1 Bryobacterales bacterium | reverse complement strand
CGGATTTGCGGAGCGGGCGCCGGATCTCCTGCCAGAAGAGAACTCCGAAAGTTGCGGCGGCAATTGCGCCGGATACCCAGGGCGGCAGCGGTCTGAATCTGTCAAGATGCACAGATTTATCCTAACCGCTATGCCCGGCCGTTATCCTGAAGAGCATGGCAACCGTTCTCTTCGACCTGTTGAAAAGTTCCCGCGTGTACGATCTGGGCCAGCCGTACTTCACAGGAATGCCGCATTTTCCGACGCATCCGCCTTTTCTATTCAGTCTTACAAAGAAGCACGGGGATTTAGTCCAGGGCGGCATCAGCTCCGCTGCGGATGCGCTGGCGCTGGGCAGCCACGTGGGCACGCACATTGATGCGCTCTGCCACTTCTCGCGCGATGGCAAGCTGCACGGCGAAGTTGATGTAGCCGCAATTCAGAGCTACGGTCAGGGCATTGGGCATCTCTCAATCGATACCGTGCAGCCGATCCTGCGGCGCGGCGTCATGCTGGACATTGCGAGGTCGATCGGTGTGGATTCCCTGCCCACAGATTTCGTCGTCAGTCCCGATCACCTGGAAGCTGCCCGGCGTGCTCAGGAGGTGACGATTCAAAGCGGCGATATAGTACTGCTCCGGACTGGCTGGGGACAGTTTTGGGACGATCCAGTTCGATTCATCGCGGGCGGAGGAGGCGGACAGGCGGCAGGCCCTGGTCCGGAACTGGCAGGAGCACGCTGGCTCAGCGAACAGGGCATCTTTGCGGCCGGTGCTGACACGGTGGCTTTTGAAAAGGTTCCTTCCTCGATGCCTGTCCATGTCCATCTGTTAGTGGAGAGCGGCATTCACATCGTTGAGAACCTCAACCTGGAGGAGCTCGCGCAGGCGGGTGTCCATGAGTTCCTGTTCGTAGCGCTGCCTCTAAAGATCCAAGGCGCGACCGGATCTCCGATTCGTCCGATTGCCTTGGCTGCAACTGGCTGATCGAGAGTCGATGGGAATCCGCAGCAACTTATAATAAATGAAGTTTGGGAAACATTTACCGCCCGCAGCCTACCCGCCCGGGTGCCACCATAGCAACCAATGTTACGCGTGCGGCGGACCGGTATTTCGAGCTGAAGTCCGAGATCCATCGCAAGCTGATCGGGGTGCTCAATCTGGAACGGGTCGGTTCGCTGCCGAAAGACCGGCTTCGCGCCGAAATCGGCGAGGTAGTGGAGCGGCTGCTCGAAGACGAGCGCGTTCCCATGACTACCGCCGAACAGAACAAGATTATCGAGGAAGTGCTCGATGAAGTGCTTGGGCTGGGGCCACTGGAGCCTCTTTTGAAAGAAGCTTCGATCTCCGATATTCTGGTGAACCGGTTCGATCGGGTTTACATCGAGCGCAACGGCAAGCTAGCCCTTACGTCGGTGCGTTTCAAAGACAATGCCCACCTGTTGCATATTATCGAGAAGATCGTCTCGCAAGTAGGCCGGAGGATCGACGAAGCGCAGCCCATCGTGGATGCGCGCCTCCTGGACGGCTCGCGCGTGAACGCCATTATTCCGCCCCTGGCGTTAGACGGACCTTCGCTGAGTATCAGGCGCTTCGGCCGTCATGTGATCACATCGGACGAGATGATTGCCAACAAGACGATCATGGAGGGCATGCTGCAGTTCTTAGCGGCCTGTGTACAGGCTAGAGTGACTATCTTGATTTCAGGGGGAACCGGCTCAGGCAAGACCACGACTTTAAATGCAATGTCCCGGTTCATCCCGGAAGACGAGCGCATCGTCACGATCGAAGATACCGCAGAACTTCAGCTTCAGCAGCGCCACGTTGTGAAATTTGAGACGCGTCCGCCCAATCTCAATAAGGAGGGCGGAGTGAATCAACGGCAACTGGTCCGCACCGCTTTGCGCATGCGTCCCGACCGCATCATAGTCGGCGAGTGCCGCGGCGCGGAAGCATTGGATATGTTGCAGGCCATGAACACCGGCGTGGAAGGGTCCATGAGCACGGTCCACGCGAACACGCCACGTGATGCATTCTCGAGATTAGAGGCGATGGTGTTGATGGCCGACCTGGACATTCCGTCGCGCGTGATTCTTCAACAGCTCGCGAGCGCGATCAAGTTGGTGGTGCAGGTGGCGCGATTACAGGATGGCAGCCGCAAGATCACCCATGTCTCCGAGGTGATTGGAGTGAAAGAGGACCGCGTGGAGGTTCAGGACGTGTTTCTGTTCGAGCGCACCGGCGTGAGCGATGCGGGCAAAGTGCAAGGGCGCTTCAAGAGCTCCGGCGTGAAGCCCAAGATACTGGAGCATCTTCGAGTAAGCGGAGTGCACGTGCCGCCGTCCATCTTCGACGAAGTATCGGAAGTGAACGCGTAGCCCAGAGTTTGGACCCGCGTTATTCACTGAAAGCTCCAGCACTCCGCGCATGCGCCGGCCCCCGGAATACCGCATTCAGAAACAGCATGTTCAGTCCGTCCATATAGCCCCGGAAGTTGGGGTCGGCTGTGAATCCGACCACGCTGCCCCGCCCCGCCGGCTGCACTACGAGGAACGGCTTGTAGGCCAGTTGCTTGCGATTCTGCTCCCACATATAGCCGCTCGCCATCAACTTATCCGGCCCATCGAAGTAAGCTGCGTTGATTCCTTTGTCGAGCTTGATGGGAGTGTAAACGGCCCGGCCCGTCATCATCACATAGACCGTTTCGGGCACGCCCGCTGTGACCCAGTGGTCCTGGTTCACCTTGGTCCGAAGCAGAACTCCATGCAGCGAATCCGGCAGCTCGGCGTCCGGCAGGATGGCCTTTTCAAGGTCCTGTTCGGATGTGATCAGCTTACCCGCAACCCGGCCTGAGGCCGTGGCTGGCGGAGCGCCAGGAATCGCGGGAGCCGTAACAGTAGGCGGAGTAGCGGTCGACGTGGCGGGCGTCGTCGATTTTTTGTCACCTGGATCCCTGAACACGTTTTCCTGAGAGATCGACAGAAGGCTGGTCCGCGCATCGGATAAATACGAAATAGCGCCTGGCCCCAGGCCAATCAGTGTGCCGCCTGCCTCCACCCAGTCCTTCAATTTTCGCGCGCCATTCGGACCAAGCACAGCAGCAGAGCCTTCACCGAAGCCCCCATCCGGAAGAATGATCACCTGAAACTGGCTGAGATCTCCGCTGCCCAGTTGTTGCGTTCGAATCACTGTGACGGGATAACCAAATTGGCGTTCGAGCAGGAAGCGGGTTGCTCCGGCGGAGCTTGCGCCGGTGGGACGATCCCAGGACAAAGCGATTTTTATCGGTGGGAAATAGACCACCCGATGGCTGCCGAAGTTGGGGCCTTCGTCCACCCAGCCGGTGTTAGTGGAATACACTTCGGCTCCGCTGTCTTTCGCCAGCTTTTGAACGGCATCCGCCAGCGATGGCGCGTTTTCCTGCACCTTGATGATCAGGGTGCCGCTCGGATAGGTTCTGCCATCCTGCTTGAAAGCCCGGTCTGTGGTGGCGATGCGCAGCCTTTGCCGCAGGGCGGCCGTAAGAAATCTGGCCGAAGCTGAAATGCCCCAGGGCACCAGGTACGCCACCGTCGCTTTTCCGCCAATCACTTTACCCGGGGGCCGATAGCCCTGGGGGACAGCTTCAAACGATCCTTTCGAAACCTCCGACGTCGTTGCCTCCAGAAATCCGTATTGGAGCGGAATGGAAAAAGCTGTGACGTCATACATTTCGCTCGACTGCCGTGCCTGGCGACGCCGCTCTTCGCCTTTCAGAAACTCAGGGTCCATCGAGGTCTGCTCATCCAGCAGGGTGCGGATCAGACGTTTCGATGGTTGCGCTGTGGAGACCACATAGCTCCCTGCCGGAAAGGTCTTCCCCGCATTCTGAAATGACGCAGTGGCCCGCTTTACTTCGATGCCCTGATCCGCGAGATTGGCCGCCAGTTTGTCAACTTGCGAGGTGTTCCCTTGACGGGGCAGAATGTACTCGCGAATCGGTTCACGCAAACCCTCTTCGATAGCCGTTTGCCGGTAACGATAAAAGTTTGCAAGTAACTTCTCGCGATTTCGCGCTGATGTTTCTGCCGTCGAAAGCGATGAGACGAAGTGCTGTCTCACCGTATCGCGATAATTGACGATCACGCCATCGCTCCGCTTAACTACGAGGCCACGCGTTGAGCCTTGCTCGTAAGTCATCGCGATGCTGCCGTAATACAGGGGCCAGCTTGCACCGTAGCCAGGGTAAAATTCGTCGTAACCTTCTTTAGTGAAATAGCTGAATCCGAACTGATCGAACCAGTGCGCGTTGTTCAGACCGAACCACTCCAGGCTTTCGCGCTGCGGCTTCATGATGTGCGGATTGTACGGATTGGCCTCCGGAGCGAAATAGTAAGTGGAGTCAGAGCCCATCTCATGCAGGTCGACGAAGACCAGCGGGAGCCATTCCTGCACGATTTTGATCCGTCCAATGGTCTCGGGCTGAGTCATAGCGAACCAGTCGCGGTTCATGTCGAAGTAATAGTGATTGGTCCGTCCACCTGGCCAAGGCTCGCTATGTTCGGCCGAAATTGGATTCGAATCCGGCTCCAGGCCTTCCGCGATGTTGAAGTTCTGCACGAAACGATTTCGTCCATCCGGATTCTGCATTGGATCCAGAATCACGACGACGTTCGCAAGAACACTGTTGACGATTTGGTCATTGCGGGACGCGAGCAGATGATAAGCCATTTGCAGCGCGGCATCGGATGACGAGATCTCGTTGCCATGCACTCCGTAAGCAAGCCAGATCACGACAGGCAAACCGTTCATGAGCTTCTGTGCATCGGCATCGGACGTCTTCCGCGGATCCGCAAGGCGCTTCATATTGGCCTGGATCTCCGGCAACCGGGCAATGTTTGTTTCCGAGCCGATGACGACATAGATCAGCCGCCGGCCCTCCCAGGTCTTGGCGTAGTCGAATAGCTTCATTCGGGACGGAGCGGCTGACGCCAGCGCTTCCATGTACCGCACGATCTCGTCGGGCGAAGAGACCCGGTCCCCAGGTTCACGGCCAAACACGGCCTTTTCGGTGGGGATAGCGGGATCGTAGGAGGCTCCCGGCCAGAATTCAAATTTTGTCTGAAGCGTTTGAGCGGTGCTGCAAAACCACAGACAACTGAGAACGAGAAAAGCCTTCATAAGCTAGTTAGCATACGCCGAAATGGGCTCAGATACAATGAATCATGTTTTTCCCTGGAAGAACCTGCATATGATATTGACCCGCGTGGAAGACAGGGTTGCAACTCTCACCTTCAACCGTCCCGAGAAGCTGAACGCGCTTAGTGCGGAGCTGATTCAACGCGCCAAGGAGACGCTACAAACCTGGGCTGAAGATGCGGCGGTGGGAGCTATTGTGGTTACAGGAGCCGGTCGCGCCTTTTGTGCGGGAGGCGATGTATCGATGATG
>JBBSHP010000366.1:0-5418 GCA_038232555.1 Bryobacterales bacterium | reverse complement strand
TACTATAAGACCATCTCCGAACTCAACAACATGGGTGGCCAAGCGCAAGGCCGGCGGCTTCGTGTGGGCGGCGATGTCCAGGATGGCTCCATTGTGCGGCAGGGGAAAGAGGTCTCATTCGTTCTGCACCAGGATGCGCTCAAATTGAAGGTCGTCTACAGCGGCATCGATCCTCTTCCCGACACATTTAAAGGCGGCGCTCAAGCCTTGGCGGATGGCAAGCTAGGCGCGAATGGGATTTTTGAAGCAAGCAAAGTCCAGGCCAAGTGCGCGTCCAAGTATGAAGCCAAACCCACTCAGAACAAAAACGCGCTTCAGAACCGCGCTGGGCTCTAACGCAGCAAACAGGTTTAACACCTTATGGAAAATATCGGCGCACTGGCCATCCTGATCTCTTTTTGCCTGGCCGTTTATGCGGTCTTCGGCTCGCTCACTGGGAAGCTCAGGGGCAATTCATTTCTCATCATCAGCGCGGAGCGGGCCGTGTACTCCATCTGGGTTCTGCTCACGTTGGCGGCCGGAATACTGGTCTACTCACTCATCACAGGCGACTTCCGCATGGCCTATGTGGCAGCGCATAGCAATCGCTCCATGCCGGCGGTGTACAAGTTCACAGCCTGGTGGGGCGGGCAGGAAGGCTCGTTGCTGCTGTGGGCTTGGCTGCTCTCGACGTACTCAGCCATTGTGGTCTTCACCAATCGTCGCAAGTTCCGCGACATGATGCCTTACGTCACCACCGTGCTGATGATCACGCAGGCGTTTTTCCTGATGCTGATCACGTTTTCGCTCAGCCCCTTCCAGGTGCTCGCGTCAGGCAAAGGAATCATGGACGTCGGTGATGGGCAAGGCCTCAATCCCCTGCTCCAGTACTGGACCATGATCATCCATCCTCCCATGCTGTACCTGGGCTACGTGGGGTTCATCGTACCATTTGCGTTCGCGATGGGGTCGCTGATTACGCGGCAGCCCGGGGATGCCTGGATTCACACCACGCGAAGGTGGGCCATCGTGACGTGGTTGCTCCAAAGCACCGGGATCCTGCTCGGGGCCGGATGGGCTTATGCAGTCCTGGGCTGGGGCGGTTATTGGAATTGGGATGCGGTTGAGAATGCGTCGCTCTTACCTTGGATCACGGCCACTGCTTTCCTGCACTCCGTAATGATGCAGGAGAAGAAGGGCATGATGAAGGTCTGGAACATGGTACTCGTGTCGGCCACGTTCTTCCTCTGCATCTTCGGCACTTTCCTCACCCGTTCGGGGATCGTCAACTCCGTTCACGCCTTCGCGCAATCCCCCATCGGAAGCTACTTCGCCTGGTTCATGGCGTTTGGAATCTCCCTCACCATCATCCTGATTCTGAATCGCCTCGATTACCTGAAGAGTGAAGCCAAGCTCGAGAGCGTGGTCTCTCGTGAATCCAGTTTCCTGTTCAACAATCTGATTTTGCTCGCAAGCTGCTTCGCGGTACTTTGGGGCACTCTGTTCCCGGTGATTTCAGAAGCCATCACGGGAGAGAAGATCAGTGTAGATGCGCCTTTTTTCAATCGTGTAAACATTCCGATCGGGCTTTTCCTGATCTTCCTGACCGGAGTGGGGCCTTTGATCGCCTGGCGCCGCAGTTCTGTCGAAAGCTTAAAGCGATCCTTCCTATGGCCTTCCGTTTCAGGGCTTGCGCTCATGATTGTCTTAGCGCTCGCCGGCATGGTGGATCATCCCTACGCTATTGTCTCCTTCGGACTGTGCCTGTTCGTCACGGTCACTGTTGTTTCGGAATTCTGGAAGGGAGCCTTTGCCATCCGCGCAAAGAATCAAATCGGACTGCTCCCCGCTATTGTTGAGTTGACGCATCGGAATACTCGTCGCTACGGCGGCTATGTCGTCCATATGGCGATCGTATTTATGTTCATCGGGTTCACCGGTGCGGCATTCAATCAAAATAAGACTGTCGAAGTGAGTCCCGGAAATTCTTTCGCAATTGGCCACTACAACCTGAAAGTCACGGACCAGCAGGATGGCGAGAACGAGAATTACGTGTGGCGGAAGCTCTCGATCGATGTCATGAGCGGTGGAAAGCAGATCGGTACGCTCGCGCCGGAGAAGCGAATGTATAAGGCTAGCCGGACCCCCACGTCCGAGGTGGCCATCCGCCGGAGGATTAACGAGGATCTGTATGTCAATTTCGCCGGGCTGTCGAATGACAACCAGCGTGCGGTGGTCCAAGCCTACATCTTCCCGCTGGTCTCCTGGATCTGGATGGGATATTGGATTCTCCTGGTCGGTACGCTCGTTTGTCTGACCCCGAGCAAGGTACGTCTCCAGTACGCCAAGACGCAAATAGTAGGAATCGGCAAACGCAATGTCCCTGTGGCGAAGTAGTCTACTCATCGCATTCATCGCCGCTGGCTGCTTAGGTCAAAGCGCAGCCGATCTGGAAGCCGACAGTGTGAAACGAGTAGCCAATCGATTGGCTTGCCAGTGTGGGTCCTGTAAGTCGACCATCGCTTGTGAAATGCCCGGCGGCTGTGGTTACTGCAAACGCGTCAAGACCGAAATTTCGCAGTTACAGACTAAAGGGCAATCGGACCAGCAAATTATTGCTCAACTCGTGAAAGAAAATGGCCAGGATACGTTCCTTGCGGAACCCGGTGTCCTCGGCTGGATGACTCCCTATCTCGCCATCCTGGGAGGCTTGGGTCTAATCTTTTGGTTCGTGCGCCGGCACCTGAAAACCGCGACACCTGCTGTGAATTCAGAAGTAGTGAACCGCTATCACGATCGTATTGAGAAGGACCTGGAAACGTTCGAGTAATGGTCTTTGCCGCTGCCGTGCTCCTGGCCGTGGGAGTATTGGTTTTCACGCTAACCGTCCGTGCCAAAGACATCCCGGAAGCTGCGCCGGTTTCTCCGACAGCACACCTGGAAGAGAAGAAAGCCCGTATTTACGAGAACCTCCGGGATCTGCAATTTGAATACCGCCTAGGCAAGCTCTCTGACGCGGATTACCAAAAAACCAAGCAGCAACTTCAGGCCGAATTAGCCGGAGTCCTCTCTGAAATCGACGCACTGGGGACAAAGTAAAGCATGTCCCACTTACCGGCCTTAACCATTTGGGCTGCAAACCGTACTGTCTGTTCATTTTTATTTCTATCTCTCCCGCTCCTCGCTCTCGATGGCACGGTAATAAACGTCACCACCAACAAGCCGCAACCGAACATCGCTGTCACGCTCGTCCGGCCTTCACAAGCGGGCATGCAGACCATCGCCACAACAAAGTCCGACGCGGCCGGCAAATTCGCTTTCGACAAACCACCTCAAGGACCACAGCTCATTCAAGTGCTTTACAACGGGGTAACTTACAACAAGATCGTCATGCCGGGAGCGCCTGCGACCAACCTGGACGTCAGTGTTTATGAGTCCACTAACAAGCGCGGCACTGCCCAAGTTACTCAGCACATGATCCTGGTACAGCCCTCGGCGGAAACTGTCAGCGTCAATGAAAGTCTCCTGGTGCAGGACGACTCGAAATACACGTACAACGATCCGCTCAACGGCACCGTCCAGTTCTATCTTCCGCCCGAGGCAAAGGGACAGGTACGAGTAACAATCAACGCACCGGGTGGAATGCCCATCCAACGGCCGGCGGTTGAGACCAGGCAGAAGAACATTTACAAAGTCGACTACCCCATCAGGCCCGGCGAGACTCGTATCGATTACGCGTATGCCGTGCCCGCTACTCAGCCCATGATCTTTACGGGCAAGGTGCTGCACACAGAGGGCAAGGCCCGGATGGTCACCCCACCAGGAGTCACGCTCTCCGGCGCGGACATTAAGAGCGTCGGCCAGGAGCCGACCACGCAGGCCAATATTTACGATGTAAATGCCACCAGCTACAAAGTTGAAATCCAAGGATCGGGGTCACTGCAGGCCCAGGAGCAGCAGCCGGATGAAGACAACGGCCAGCCCCAGATTCAGCAAATTCAACCGCGGATCTACGACCACATGTACTGGCTGCTCGGGCTCACACTGGCCATTCTCGGCCTGGGCTCCTTCCTGCTCTCCCGGAATGTCGCGGCCAAATGATCGCTGTAACGATCGATCGAGTCTGGAAGTTTTATGGGGATTATCCAGCGCTGCGCGACATCGACTTTACGGTGGAACAAGGCTCCTGTCTTGCGCTCCTGGGGCGTAACGGGGCGGGAAAAACCACCTTACTGAAAATCCTCGCTGGTCTTTCAAAGCCTGCCAAAGGGACTGTTACCGTGTTGGGTTCCGATGTCGGCGCTCGCCAGACTAGAACGCGCATCGGCGTTCTGGGCCACGGTATCGGCATCTATGAGGAGCTTACGGCGTTCGAGAATTTGCGCCTGTTCGCGAAACTATACCGGTTAACGAACCCGGAACAGACCGCCGCGTCGTGGCTGGAACGCGTCGGCCTGGAACGCATGCGGGACGGTCTGGTGCGAGAGTTCTCTCGCGGCATGCGCCAGCGCCTGGCGGTGGCTCGCGCCTTTCTGCACGACCCGGCTCTGCTGCTACTCGATGAGCCATTCACCGCTCTCGACGACCGGGCCATCGCGGTTCTGCAAGAGTTGCTTCGTACCGCCCGCAACGCGGGCCGCACTATAATCATGTCCACGCACCAGTTACGGGAGGCGTTGGAACTCGCTTCGGATGTTGCCCTAATCGTGCGCGGCCGGCTGACTTACCGGGGCGAGCGCACTTCTGAAATGCTCGATGACCCGAGCTGGCTTTATCGCAATTTTGGAGCATGAGCTTCCTTCGCCAGGCCTGGACGATCGCCAGTAAGGATCTCCGCTCGGAACTCCGCACCAAGGAGACCCTGAATGCGTCGCTCTCCTTCGCACTGACCATTTTGCTGCTGTTCAACTTCGCCTTTGAACCTGGCTCGGAGCAAGTCCGCGAGATTGCCGGCGGGCTGCTCTGGCTGGTATTCGTCTTCGCGGGTGCGCTTGTTCTTAATCGGAGCTTTGCCCGCGAGCTCCCCAACGACTGTCTGGAGGCCTTGCTCTCGTCGCCAACCTCCGGCGCGGAGCTGTTCTTCGGCAAAGCTTTAGCCAATTTCGTGCTCCTGATGGTGGTCGAAAGCCTCTGCCTGCCTGTGTTCGGTCTTTTTTACAACACCAATTGGACGCATCAATTGCCGCTGCTGCTCGCCGTGCTAGCGCTCGGCACTTGGGGCGTGACTGTCATTGGAACTCTGTTTAGCGCCATGACAGTTAATCTTCGCTTGCGCGAGCTGATGTTGCCGGTGCTGGTGTATCCAATGATTATTCCAGTCCTGATCGGAGCGATCCTGCTGACAAACAATCTGATCGCCGGCGGCCCCCTTGAGACTGAAAACCTGATCTGGTTCCGGGTCCTGATCGCGTTTGATATCATTTTTACCCTGCTGGCCTT
>JBBSHP010000365.1:0-5445 GCA_038232555.1 Bryobacterales bacterium | reverse complement strand
GTTCTCCCATTTGACTAGGTCTTCCAAAATGCTGAAAAGACGCTTACGGTTGGCGGCCCAACTTGCCTTAAGGTGGCTCGGGGGGATTTCGCTTGGGTGCTCTAGCTCCCACTTCCAAGATGGGTCATTGACGAGTTGACTGAAGAGTACGGCCCTTGCCGCCGCCACCGGGCGCTGAGCCCACCACTTATGCAAAGTTGTTGGATACCCTCCCGGAGCTTTCCTTTTCCTGCGAGACGCTTCTTCATTGATTGCGTCCAATGGCAGCGCAACTTCGATGAGTTTTTTGGGCGTCTTAACTGCGTGCTTCATGGTCAATGGGCCTCTGCTCGGACGAGCAGATCGCCCAGGTTGTAATTGATCGAGGCCACGCCCCAGCCGGGCTCGCGGTCGAATGGGTTGCGGATGTAGTGCGGGCCTTCTACGGCGTCGTTCTCACTCACAAGAACCACCGCCAAAACGAACTTGTCGCCCTGATTGAAGGCGTAGAGCATCTCGTTGCGCGTCACGCAAACTGTGCCCGCACCCTTTACCCGGCCCTTGACTTCGATATGCCGGGGCTCCGGTAGCTTGCCATCGACGGCAGCCGGGTAGGAAGTAAGATCCCAGCCGCATTTGTCCGCCGAAACATCGACGACTTTGCATCCACGCGCTTCCTCAGCCCGGCGCACTGCGTCCATCGCCAGGCGCTCAATCCGGGACCGGGCCGCGGCGTCGGCGGAGGCCGCCGCCGAGACGGGATCGACCGGCTCATCTCCGCGGCGCTTCTGCATCAGACCTGCTGGTACGACGAGCGCCCCGCCAAGCACCACCGGCGTGCCGTTGACCACGTGCCGCATGGCCTGAAGTTCCTTCTTCCGGGCTTCAAGCCGGCTTTCGAGATCGGCGACCGTGCGGCGGACGTTCTCCAGATTCAGGCGCACATCCTTGCCTGCTTCCTGGTCCTCCTTGAGCTTCATCCAGCGGTCCTGCCAGAAATCAATTTCCTTGGTGAGCCGCTCGTGCACGGCGACCAGCGTTTTCTCGACGTGCGCGATGCGGCGGGTGGCGACCTCGTTATAGTGCTCCGGCACAAGCGTCGCCGCAGCGAGAGAAACCGCCCGGCCTTCCTGGCCTGTGGCAATCCACGGCGCGCCGAGTACATCCTGAAGCAGCGAGCGTTCCGATTCCGGCAGAGGCTCCAGATCGAGGTGCGGCGCCCATCCGGCAAAGGACGTGCTGCCATCAGCTCCCACGCGCACAAACTGCATGCGTTTCGAGAGCACGCTTCCATCACCCGACTTCACTTCGTGAGTGAGAAGGAACAGAAGCCAGGGCTCCGTACCTTCGTCCGCAGGGTCCACGAGGATTGTGCCTTGGCGCAGCAGGTTCGCATGCTGCTCCAGCAGCATATCGGACATCGAAAGCATCAACGGATGGCCGGGATGCATGAGCACGGCCCGGCTCGCGCCGGGCTTGTCGAGAGGCTGAATGGCTTCCCGCTCGAAGCAGATGCGTTCGTAGCGCTTCAGCACCGGCTCGTACTCCCGGCGGTTCCGGCCGGTAAGGCGGCGGTCGCGCTCACGGATCGCTGCCGGGACATGCGTGATTTCAAGGCGGCCCGCTTCGCGCGCATGGGCCGTTCCGCCCAGAGCGTCGAGAGCCTTCACGAAGAAGGCGCGGACGAAAAAGGGCTGCAAGCGGCGCGCTTCCGCCTTTTCCATTTGCTCTTTCACGGCGAAAAGCCGCTCCGCGCTCATCGTCTCCTGTGCCAGCGCATTGCGATTGAGCAGGGATTTCAAATGGTCGATATCGAGGGCCTGATCGACCTTCTTGGTGAGCCGCGCGCGGACTTCCGGCTGGTCCCCATACCGGATGGCCTGCATCAGCAGGTCCTTGAGGCTGGTCTCCTCGAAGACTTCGCCCAGAATGTCGAAGACGCGGCCCTTCAGCGCCTCGCTTTCGACTTCCAGCTTTTTGAGCAGGCGGTGATAGACGTCGCCTTCGCGCGTTTCCTTGGCGACAAGGCTCCACAGGTGGCAAATCTCCCGCTGGCCGATGCGGTGGATACGCCCGAAGCGCTGTTCCAGCCGGTTCGGGTTCCAGGGCAGGTCGTAGTTGACCATGAGGTTCGCATTCTGAAGGTTCACGCCTTCGCCCGCGGCATCAGTTGCGACCAGTATCCGTACATCCGGGTCGGAGCGGAACAGCGCCTGAAGCCGGCGGCGCTCGTCGCGGTGCGTGCCGCCGTGGATAGTAATGATGGCGTCGCTATTGCCGAGCACACCGGCAATCTTCCCGTTCAGGTAATTCAGCGTGTCGCGGTGCTCGGAAAAAATGATGATCTTGCGTTGTCGGCCGGAGGCGTCACGCATCTCGGGATTATTCTGGAGAATTTTCGAAAGCTCGTCCCACTTGCGATCCTGCCCGGACGCGACGACCGCCTTCGCCTGCTTTTCGAGCCCTTCGAGAATGCGGATTTCGGCTTCCAGCTCGGAAATCGACAGCGAGGCCGTCGCCTGATCAACCAGCGTCTCTTCGAGCGTCTCCTGCTCTTCTGCATTGAGATCGTCGTCATCCTCGGGAACATCGCTCAGCGTCTCGGCCATTGCCTCGCGGCCCCGCAAGCCAAGTTTTTCGTCCCGCAGACGGCTTTCGAGCCGTTCCTTGCGGCGCTTCAGCGACTGGTAGATAGCTTCCGGGCTGGAAGCCAAGCGGCGTTGTAGCGCCGTCAGCGCGAAGCCGACGGAACCCTTGCGCGGGCCTTGAAGCGCGTCGGCTTTTCCCATCTCCGTTTGCACGTAGTGTGTAACGGATTCGTATAACGCAGACTCAAGCGCTGAAAGCGTGTAATTGACGGTATAGGCCTTGCGCTCCGGAAACAGCGGTGTGCCGTCGAACTTGACCAGCTCCTCCTTCACCATGCGGCGCATGAGATCGGAGGCGTCCACCTTATGCACGCCGTCACGAAACTTGCCGTAGAAACGGTCGGAATCGAGCAGGGACAGGAAAAGCTGATAGTCCTCTTCCTTCCCGCTGTGCGGCGTGGCTGTCATCAACAGCAGGTGGCGGACGTGCGCGCCGAGCTTCTCCGCGAAGCGGAACCGCGCGGTCTTTGCAAGCTTCGAGCCGAAATAATGGGCCGCAAGCTTATGGGCTTCGTCGAACACCGCCAGGTCCCAGCCCGCGGCGCAGAGCTTTTCCTGCATCTCCTCATTGCGTGAAATCTGGTCGACGCGAACAATGAGCTGATGATGAGTGTCAAACGGATTTCCGCTGGCCGAGGCCTGCTCCAGAAGCGGCGAGTAGATGCTGAACTCCAGCCCGAACCAGCGGCCAGGTGGGAATCGACATTCCGGGATTCTCCAATCCCTTCATCGGATACTCGGCCAGCTTGCCGTGGGTGCGAGCGGAATCGAATGTGGATGCCGTCAACACCTGGACTAAGACAAAAGGAAATCACACGGTCAAGTTCGGCGTTGACCTGCGCCGCGTGCGCGATGATTTACGCCAAACGCAAGTTTTCAGTCCGCGCGGCCGGTATTCGTACGGAACTTCGACGACGTCAATACCGGGAGCACCCACCAGCTTCGGCAATAACTTCGCCGCGTTCCTGCTGGATCTGCCGACGTCAGTGGGCCGCGATCTTCTGGTCGCCACCCCCGCATACCGCGTGTGGCAGTTCTTTAGCTTCCTTCAGGATAAGTGGCAGGTAAGTCCGAAATTGACGTTTGATTATGGCGTCCGCTGGGAGTTCTACCCTCCGGGCACCCCGGCTTCTAAAGGCGGATTCTCCAATTACGACCCCACCACCAACAGCCTGGTGATCGCCGGAATTGGCGGCAACCCTTCCAACCTGGGTCTGAAAACACACTATAAGGATTTCGCGCCTCGTATAGGTATCGCTTACCGCTGGAACGAAAAGACTGTTTTCCGCGTCGGCTTTGGCCTCAGCTACGTTCCGTTTCCGGATAACGACTATGCCTACAACTTCCCGGTCAAGCAGAACAACTCTTTCAACGGGAACTGCAGCTTCTGCCCGGCGGTTCTCCCCAACGGACAGATCGCCAAACTCGAAGTGGGCTTTCCTCCACCGAGGGCTGCCGTTGTCCCCGCCAACGGGATCATCGCCAACGCCGACGTGAACCAGGACTACCTGGTCATCAACAAGAACTTCCGGGAGGCTTACGTAGAGTCGTGGAATTTCGCGATCCAGCGCGCGCTTCCTCATAACTTCAGCCTGGACGTGGCGTATGTCGGAAATCATGGAGTGGACCAGGCCGCGAGATTCAATCTGAACGCCTCGACCACGATCGGCGCCGATACCGCCGGGCAGCCGCTCGTCCAGGCTTTCGGGCGCAAGGCCAATACGACACTGCTCTTCACAGGATATAGTTCCAGCTACAACTCACTCCAAGTGAAGCTTGACAAGCGTTACTCGGGTGGGCTCGCCATGACCACTTCATATACCTACAGCAAAGCGCTCGGTTATCAGTCGGAGGAGGCGGCCTTACCTATTACATCAACCCGCGGCGCAATTGGCAGGTTCTCAACTTCAACCGGACGCACAACTTCGTTCAGAGCTACGTATACGAGTTGCCATTCGGAAAGGGCAAGAAATACTTGCAGTCCAGCGCGACGGGATGGCTGCTGAGCGGCTGGCAACTAAACGGCATCTTAACCATCGCCAGCGGAAGCCCCCTAAACTTCGGCGGTAATTCGTCCGGATTGAAGGCCCCCGGGAACGGCAATACCTTGAACCGTTTCGGTCCAATCCAAATCATAAAAGGCAACGGTCGGAACACGCCGTGGTTCGACCCAACCACGTGCAGCGGCACTGTTACGACGAATTGCTTCGCACAACCGGCGGCACTGCAGTTTGGCAACCTTGGTCTTAATGTGATCAACGGACCGGGGTTTTGGAACCTGGATGGCTCGGTCTTCCGCAACTTCCGCGTCAAGGAACACCTCAACATCGAGATCCGCGGAGAGGCGTTCAGCGCCGTCAATACTCCTTCCTGGAACAATCCAGACACCGGCATCGGCAACAAGACTTTCGGATTTATCACCGGCGCCGGCGGCAATCGTTCAATCCAACTGGGTACGAAGCTAACTTTCTGATAGGGAGGGCCCTGATGCAAAAGTAAGAGTCGGTTCGCGTTTCGCAATGTCGGAGTTGCCGAGTCTCAAGCTCGACGCACCCTTGAAGCTGGTCCAACCAATCGTGAAAAGCACGCTGGGCCGCGTCGATACCGACCCGGCAGCCTCTTCCGATCACTTGCACAAACGAATCCAGCAAACCTTGCACAGAGGGCTCCGATCTAATCTCAAAAAAGCCGGCCAGTTTAAAAAAGGACCGGGAACGCATGTGCACGCTCGCGCTGGTTCTGCAGGCCGGCGAGGCTCCGGTACATGCTCCCATTGGCCGTCTATGATGCTGTCTACTCCTGCCGGGGCATGTCTTTT
>JBBSHP010000364.1:0-5452 GCA_038232555.1 Bryobacterales bacterium | reverse complement strand
GACCTCTTCGCCGAGTGCCGACCTTTGAACAGTTCTTCAACCGCCACCAATCGGCGATCGGTCCATTATTAACCTGCACGACCGCGTTTGCACCATCTGTGCATCACTGAAGTTTTTGTCCGATCGACTTGGCCTGGCTAAACAGATACAGATAATCCCGGCCACCGGCTTTGGAATCCGTGCCGGACATGTTAAATCCGCCAAACGGATGCGCACCTACTACAGCACCCGTGCACTTACGATTGATATATAAGTTGCCCACGTGGAAGTCCTGCTTCGCGCGCTCGATTTTCTCCTCGGAAGTCGTATATATGGCGCCGGTCAGGCCGTATTCGGTGCCGTTCGCGATGGCCAGCGCATCTTCAAAATCCTTTGCTTTGATCACCGCGAGGACGGGTCCAAAGACCTCCTCCTGTGCCAGGCGTGAATTGCGATCTAGATCCGCGATGACGGTCGGCTGGATAAAGTAGCCCTCGCCTGCCTCGGCAGCGCGTCCTCCTCCTGCGACCAGCCGTCCTTCCTTCTTGCCCACCTCGATATACTTCAGGATCGAATTCATCGCGCCCTCATTCACCACCGGGCCCATGTAGAAATTCTTGGCCGGATCGCCCATTCGAAGATCCGCCACACGCTCCATCAGACGATCCAGGAAACGATCGTAAACCTTCTCGTTCACGATCGCCCGGGAACAGGCCGAACATTTCTGGCCTTGAAATCCGAACGCTGCCGTGGCTACTCCGGCGGCCGCATCATCGACGTTCGCGTCGTCCTCTACGATGATCGCGTCCTTGCCGCCCATTTCGAGAATCGTGCGCTTGATCCAGATCTGTCCGGGCTGTGTCTGCGCAGCGCGCGCGTGAATGTCCAGCCCGACTTCCCGTGAACCCGTGAACGCGATGAAACGGGTCTTTGGATGCGTCACCACTCCATGCCCGAACGTGGCGCCCGAACCAGCGCAAAAATTTACGACTCCGGCCGGCATTCCGGCTTCTTCCAGCGCTACCATGAACTTTGCCGCGATCGTCGGCGAATCACTGGATGGTTTCAAAATCACCGTATTTCCGCACACAATGGAAGCCGCGGCCATGCCGGCCATAATGGCGCAGGGGAAGTTCCACGGCGGGATCACCGCTCCGACGCCGAGGGCAATGTACTGCAGAAAATCGCGCTCGCCCGGAAGTTGTACGATCGGTTCAACGCCCGAAAGATGTAGTGCCTCGCGCGCGTATAGCTCCAGAAAATCGACAGTCTCGCAAACATCGGCATCGGCCTCTTCCCAGTTCTTGCCGACCTCAAACACCAGCCAGGCATTGAACTCCAGCCGCCTCTCGCGGATGATTCGCGACGTCTTGAAGATTAGATCGACACGCTCCTTCCAGGAGACCTTGCGCCAGCTTTCAAACGCCTTGAGCGCCGCTTCCATGGCCGGCTCCACATGTTCGTTTCCAGCCTTTTGATGAATACCCACCACCTGCGAGGGATGCGCCGGGTTGATGGAGAGAATCTTCTCGGATGTTCGGATGCGTTTGCCGCCTATCACCAGATCGTATTCGCGGCCCAGCTCTTCGCGCACTTTTAGGATCGCGGCACGCATCTGGCGCGCGTTATTCTCCTGCTTGAAATCGAGCAGTGGCTCATTGGTAAAAGCGCCTGCTGCCGATGCGGAACTTGCCATTATGTTCGGTTCTCCTGAGAACTGAAAACGGTTACTTACCCTTAATGCTATCTAAATGCTTTCGCGCCATGGGCGCCGGTCCGATAGAAGTTGTTCGTTACGTAAATGACGCCTCCCATCAGGGCGATGATCAGACCAGGCCATGCTTCAAGCAGCGCCGAATAGCGGTGTAGAGTAGGAGACATTTAGGGAAGAGACAATGCAAGTCAACCGTATTAGATTTCCTGATCGCCGCCGCGACCCTGCCTTCGCGCAACGTTCCGCGCCTGAGCCCACCCTCATTCCGGAATCGATTCGTGCCTTGAGCCCCATGACGGCCGAAATCCAACCCATCACCGCGCTGACGAACAACATGCCAGTGTCGAAAAAGCTCGCCGCCTGATGCGGGAGAACCGGGTTAATGCTATCGTGCTGGAGTCTGGAACGAGCATGTTTTATTTCACAGGCACTCGTGGGGCAACAGTGAACGCACCGGCGCGCCGGGTGAAGCGATGGTCAGCTCCTGAACATTTACCGCCTTCCCCGCACGGCAGCGATGCCGCGGCACGAAAGGTGACCACGGATGCCGGGTTCGGTCCGGAATCTAAGGTCCCCGCGGTGCCTGACCGTACCGGCCTGCAGCCTGGTATGTGCTTCTCGGACCAACCGATGATAGCCAACTATGGCTCGATCGATCATCACTTCGTATGAAGTCTCTCTTGGTGTTTCTGAGCTTGGAGCTCTGCGCCCACGCCGCAGCCCCGGAGATCTTTTCCGTCAAGGTCGAGACCACTCAGGGTGAATTTGTCATCGAGGCTCATCGGAGCTGGGCCCCCCATGGAGTAGATCGCCTTCACGAACTGGTACAGGCCGGCTTCTTTGACGATTCCCGCTTCTTCCGTGTACGCGCCAACTACATCGCGCAGTTCGGGATTCCTCGTGATCCCGCCGTGGCCGCGCGGTGGCGGGACCGCACGATTCCCGATGACAGTGTCCAGCGGAGTAATCTTCGCGGGTTCGTTGGCTATGCGATGACAGGACCAAATACGCGTGCCACGCAACTCTACATCAACCTCCGCGACAATCCACAATTAGACGCCCAGGGATTCTCTCCAATCGGAAGGGTGGTCGAAGGCGCTGAGGTTCTCGACAACCTTTACGCGGGTTATGGCGAGGACGCGGGCGGCGGCATGCGCGGCGGCAAACAGGCCAAGCTGTTCGCCGGCGGCAATTCGTATTTGGACAAGGCATTTCCCAAACTTGACAAACTGGTGAGAGCGGCTCTGTTTCAGACGGTCACGCTGCCGAACTCTGAGGGTGACTGGATCGCACGAGACTTCCACTTCACCACCGGCGAAACTCTCCCTGAATTGAAACTTCACTACACCACGCTGGGCAAACCGGAGCGCGATACGAATGGCGTGGTACGCAACGCAGTACTCATCATGCACGGGACGGGTGGCAGCGGAGGCGCGTTTTTGAGTCCTGGATTCGCAGCCCAGCTATTCGGCCCAGGACAATTATTGGACGCTGCAACCCACTACATCATTCTTCCGGACGCCATCGGCTCCGGCAAATCCAGCAAGCCGAGCGACGGGCTGCACATGCGCTTTCCGAAATTCACCTACGACGACATGGTCCGCGCGCAATACCTGCTGGTCACACAAGGGCTCAAAGTAAATCACCTTCGTCTGGTGATGGGGACTTCCATGGGAGCGATGCATTCGTGGATTTGGGGCGAGATGTATCCGGATTTTATGGACGCCTTGATGCCTCTGGCCAGCCAGCCAGTAGAGATCGCGGGCCGCAACCGGATGCTGCGCAAGATGATCGTCGATTGTATCCAGAACGATCCCGAATGGAACAAAGGCGAATACCTTGAGCCACCGCTGCACGGCTTGATGTGCGCACAATACATTCTTTCCATCATGACCAGCAGCCCGCTTCAGCTTCAGAAGCAGTACCCGACCCGGACAAGCGTCGACGTCATGATGGAAAAAACTTACCCGCCTCGCTCAGCACGCACCGATGCCAACGACATGATTTACGCGTTTGAATCTTCGCGGCTGTACAATCCAGAGCCGAACCTTCATAAGATCCGCGCACCGCTATACGCCATCAACTCGGCCGACGATCAGGTGAATCCGCCGGAGCTCGGAATCGGTGAACGTGAGATCAGGAAAGTAAAGCGCGGGCGCTTCATCCTGATTCCGATTAGCGAGGAGACGCGCGGCCACGGAACACACTCGATGCCGGCGATTTGGGGCAAATACTTAGCCGAGTTGCTGGACGAATCCAAGTCTCGTTGAGCCTACTTGACCGTTCCACTCCTGACTACCCGCCGACCACTTGGGTTTCATCGCTACCTCCAGCCGCAACCCGGAGCAATCGTGCGAGCCTACAGCATTGCCGTTTCGTGAATCGTTCGATTCTCCGCGAAGCGACCCAGGTCCAGCATCTTCGCGTCAATCAATTTCGATTCTCCGTGCAGAATCAGATCGGCGAGAATTCGCCCGGTCGCAGGAGCATGCATCACTCCGTGACCGCTGAATCCATTGGCGCAGTAGAATCCTTCCCTACCGGGAGCAGCGCCCAGAATTGAGTGGTGATCGGGGGACATCGCGTACAGTCCGGCCCATCCCCTGCGCGGATTCACTTCCAGATCCGCGAAAGCAGGGACGCGATCCACTGCCCGTGTCAAAATCTTCTCGACAAACTCCGGGTCGAAATCCGTGTTGAATCCGGGTTTCTCCTCCGGATCGTTCCATGCCATCAGCAACCCCAATCCTTCCGGCCGGAAATGGAACCCCGTGCTCATATCAATCACCATGGGAAGCGGATCGGGCAGCCCATGAAACGGCTCGGTGGGAACCAGCATTCGACGCAGCGGTTGGATGGGCAGATCGACGCCCGCACTTTCGGCAACACTTCTCGACCACGGGCCGGCAGCGTTCACCACCGTGCGTGTCGACACCGGACCGTTTGTTGTTTCGACGCCCGCAATCCGGCCCCCTTCCACCGTGACACTCGTCACAGTCACGCCTCGCCAGAGGCAGGTCCCGAGTTCGACAGCGCGTGACGTAAAGCCGGTCATGACGCTATGCGGATCTACAAAGCCGTCCGTCGCACAGAAACTCCCGCCCACGATGTCGTCGGACCGCAGTTGCGGCACCAACTGAATGACGTCCTCCGGTCCAAGTAATTGCACCTGCTTTAGACCCAACGCAACCTGGCGTGCATAGTTCACGCGCAGATAATCCATATGCCGCTGTGTCGTCGCGACGAACAAATACCCGTGAGGCTTGTACCCTGATGGCGTTCCCGTCGCTTCCTCGAACTCCGCAAAAAAGGGGATGGAGTGCAGCGACATCCGGATGTTCACTTCAGTTGCGAACTGGGCCCGCACTCCGCCCATGCTCTTGCCCGTCGAACCAAGCCCTTGACGGGTCTCGCGCTCGATCATGAGCACGTTCGTGCAGCCGGCTTCGGCCAGCTGGTAAGCGATGCTCGATCCGACGATGCCTGCCCCGACAATGATGATATCCGCACTCTGGGACATTTAGTCATCTTACGGGATGCGTCGCGGGATCCAGTGCAGGGCCGCTGAGTTCACGTGGATTGGCTATAACCTCATTACAAGGTTGTGCCGCGACATGATGCTAGCAGCCCGTGGCAGAAGTGAGTGTTTTCAGACGGTGAGACGAAGGGGAGTCACCTGAAATTCGTCGAACCTGTCAGCGGCGGCATCGGTTCCAACGGAGCTTTGCGGCACAAAGTGCTCCGATGCTTGCCCTGTCT
>JBBSHP010000363.1:0-5460 GCA_038232555.1 Bryobacterales bacterium | reverse complement strand
GCTCGGGAAGTTTGTCAACGTAGTTCTCCGTCGCGCTATGTTTTTCAAAATCCAGCACGGGCGTGAGCATTTTTTTCAGTTCGCTGGCTTTCAACGCCGGCGTTGGCTGATCGAAAATAAGGGCGATGTACGTGCCGCCCGGCGCGGAGCTGTTCTGGTTGCCGTTGATGGGTGATGTCCGGTTGCCCATGCCCACCTCCACATGGTCATACCAGTGGCCACCCTTTTTTATCCCGTTGTTGATCTCGAGCAGAATCTTGTCATCCTCAATGCTGACACGGGTGATTTGGACCAGGTCGCCCACACGAGCGGCCGGGCCCAATTCTCTGCCCTGCTCTTCCCATTTCTGTTTATCCCAGGTGCCGTTGCTATGGAATGCCAGCGGCTTTTTGGAGCGCGGCAAGTACGATTTCACGGTGGCATACTCGGCCATCAACCCGCGCAGAATTTCAACCCGGTCCTCCTGCGTCAGTTTCTTGTCATTCGCAAATCCAGCGTTTGCGAAAAGCAGCGCGGCGCAAGCCACCACTTTCAATACGCGCGGCTCACGGTTCCGTATTCGAGATTTCTGTGCTGTTTGAAAAGGCATCGACATCCTTGAGCAGGAACGGCTGCTGCACGGCAATGGGCGCTCGATGCAGATAGTAGACCAGAGCACCCACCACAGCGGTGGTCAACAGACCGCCTTCCGGTCCATAGGCGCCACCACTCCAGAGCACCCCCGTTTTCCAGTGCATTGCGTATCCGGTTACCCCCATTGTAAACCCGCTCAGGTTTTGGCCTAAAAGAGGAAGCGTCCAATTCCAGCCGAAGTGCAATCCGATCGGCAGCCATAAATCCCCGCTGCGCAGGAACGCGTAGCCGAGCAGGACGCCCCAGAGAATGGTATTCACGATACCGAGAGCCCCCACGTTTTGATTTTGGGTGTGCGCCAGTCCGAACAAGACGCTGACGGGGAGGATGGTAGCGTAGGGACCCAGCGCATTCATCAGAATCTGAAAACCGTAGCCCCGGAAAAGCATTTCCTCGCCGACCGCCCCGAAGAGCAGGACCACCGTAACGAGCATGAGGCTGCCCCATTGAGTTCGCGAATCCGGTACTGGCTCCAGTTCGGCGGCACGTACCAGAATTGGCCCGATCAGGACGACCAGCGCCGAGCCGATCCCGCCAATCATACCCAGCGCGAGATTGCGGCGGGATGCCGCCGACCAGCCGAGTCCAATGTCGGAGAGTTGGCCACGCTCGTAGATGCGGAGCGGTATGGCATTGGCCACGGCTGCCGCCGCAAAAGTGCTTAAAGCAGCGGTAAGCAAATAGGCTCCCGGACCCGCCAGGAAATTGATCAGGATGGGGAAAATGGTTATTCCGAGGATCACGAGCAGGACAAAAAAGCCGACGCGCAGGACGACTCCGAGCTTTTCGTTGGTTGTTGTGGGGCTCACAGGAGGGTTTCTACAGCTCGATTGTACAGCTAGAATGGTGAAGGCTTATGACGAAGGTCTTCCATTTCGATTCCCCGCGCGACCGGTATCAATCCGATGCCGTCGTGATCTGGTGTTTTGACAACCGTTTCGAACTGGCCTGCCGGAAGTTCTTGAAGTTTGCAGGCATCCGGCAGCCCGATCCTGTCAAAGTTGCCGGCGGACCCAAGTCGCTGGCCTCACCGGAGCAGGCCTCCCATACAACCTTTGTCGTCGATCAAATTGAGAAATCCGTGCGGCTGCACAATACCACTCGGATCATCCAATTCATGCATTCCGACTGCGGCGCGTATGGAGGGCTGGCCCATTTCAAGAATGATGCCGCCTTGGAGTTGGAGCATCACGTGGCGGAATTGGCAAAAGCCGCCGCGTTCCTCAACAAGACCTTCCCAACGATGCAGGTTGACAGCTATTTTGTGAACTTCGAGGGCGTGTGGGAAGTGCCGGTTCAGCCGGAAGCGGGAAAAGAGTTGGCGGGCAGAGCGACTGCCCGCCGGTGGGAGCAACCGATCTAGTAACGATAGGTGTCGGGCTTGTACGGGCCTTCCTGCGGCACGCCGATGTAGTCGGCCTGCTTGGGCGTCAGCACAGTGAGCTTCGCGCCGATCTTTTCCAGGTGCAGCCGAGCCACTTCTTCGTCCAGCTTCTTAGGCAGAACGTACACGCCGACTTTGTAGGTGTCCTTGTTCGCCCACAGATCGAGCTGAGCCAAGGTCTGGTTGGAGAAGCTGTTCGACATGACAAAGCTGGGATGGCCAGTGGCGCATCCTAAATTCACGAGGCGGCCTTCCGCAAGCAGGAAAATACAGTTGCCTCCGGCAAATGTGAATTTGTCCACTTGAGGTTTGATATTCAACCGCTCCACGCCTTCGGTCTGCATCAGCCGATCCACTTCGATCTCGTTGTCGAAATGCCCGATATTACAAACGATGGCCTGATCTTTCATGTGCTGCATGTGCTCGAACGTCAGAATGTCGACGTTCCCGGTGCAGGTGACGTAGATATCGCCGATCCCCAGCGTATCTTCTACGGTGGCGACCTGATAGCCGGCCATGGCTGCCTGCAAGGCATTGATCGGGTCCACTTCGGTGACGATCACCCGGGCCCCCATCGCGCCTAAGGATTGCGCCGAACCTTTGCCGACGTCCCCGTAACCGCAGAT
The DNA here is from genome assembly GCA_038232555.1 of Bryobacterales bacterium. Taxonomy (GTDB): domain Bacteria; phylum Acidobacteriota; class Terriglobia; order Bryobacterales; family Bryobacteraceae; genus JBBSHP01. Next base: position 2,817 of record JBBSHP010000363.1, on the reverse strand, counting down.
CACTGCCACTTTACCGGCCAGCATCACATCGGTGGCACGCTTGATTCCATCAGCCAGCGACTCGCGGCAGCCGTAAAGATTGTCGAATTTCGATTTCGTAACCGAATCGTTCACGTTGATGGAGGGCACCAGCAGCTTGCCTTCCTGATGCATCTTGAGCAGCCGGTGAACGCCGGTTGTGGTTTCTTCCGACACGCCCCGCCAGTCCGCCACGATGTCGTGCCAGCGCCGCGGGTTGTCCTTCTGCACCTTTTTGAGCAGATCCTTGATCACCTTTTCTTCATGGCTGCCGGACGGCGTGTTCACCCAGTCGCTGCCCTCTTCCAACTCGTACCCTTTATGCAGGAGCAGAGTGACGTCTCCGCCGTCATCCACCACCAGTTGCGGACCCTTTCCATCGGGGTGGCTGACTGCCAGATAGGTGCAGTCCCAATACTCTTCGAGTGATTCGCCCTTCCAGGCAAACACCGGCACGCCAGTCGCGGCAATCGCTGCTGCTGCGTGGTCCTGTGTCGAGAAAATGTTACAGCTCGCCCACCGCACGCTGGCGCCGAGATCGGCCAGCGTCTCGATGAGAACGGCCGTCTGAATCGTCATGTGAAGAGAACCGGTGATGCGAACTCCGGCAAGTGGCCGGTCTTTCGCGTACTTCTTGCGAATGGACATCAAGCCAGGCATTTCATGCTCGGCGATGGAAATCTCTTTGCGGCCCCAGTCGGCCAGTGAGATGTCGGCAACCTTGTATTCGGTGGCCGTGGGTTGAAGGGTAGCTGTGCTCATACTCGAATAGGTTAACACATTAATCAAGAAATCATGATAAGTTGATACACTTAGATCGGCATGGCGGAATTCCTTAGAGCAGTGCGGCTGTTAGGCGACGAGGGCCGCCTGAGAATTCTGAGGCTGCTCGAAAAAGAAGAGCTGAGCGTGGCAGAGCTGCAGGAGATTTTGGGGATGGGCCAAAGCCGCATTTCCATGCAACTTTCGCAGTTGAAGCAGGCCGGCTTTGTTGAGGCCAGAAGAGCCGGACAGAAAAGCCTGTATCGTATCGCGGCCCTGCAGCGCGACCAGGCGTTTCTTGCAGAAGTGCTGCAGCGCAGTAGTCAGGAGATTAGCGAGTCTGCAGACGATGAAGTAGGTCTGCGGCTGATCCTGCGCAAGCGCAAAGACAAGTTGCGTAGTTATTTCGACGAGCTCGCGGGCCGCTTTGGGCGCAATTATCTTCCTGGCCGGAGTTGGAAAGGGTTGGCGGAAATGCTCTTAAAATTGCTTCCGCCTCTGGTAATCGCCGATCTGGGGGCCGGAGAGGGAACGGTGTCCTTGATGCTGGCGCAGAGGGCCAAGCATGTGATTGCGGTAGACAATTCGGGAAAGATGGTGGAGTACGGATCCGAGGTCGCGCGTCGCAACGGAGTGAAGAATCTGGAATACCGGCTAGGGGATTTGGAGGAGCTGCCACTGGCCTCCGGCGAAGTAGACCTGGCGCTGTTTCACCAAAGCTTGCACCATGCCATGCACCCCAGGAAAGCCATCGAAGAGGCTTGGCGCATCCTGCGGCCAAGTGGACGGATCGTGGTGCTAGACCTGATGAAGCACGGTTTTGACGATGCGCGGGAGTTGTATGCCGATATATGGCTGGGCTTCTCGCAAGTGGAACTGGCTGACCTGCTGCGGAAGGCGCACTTTCGAGCAGTGGACGTGCAGGCAGTAGATCGCGAACAAGAGCCGCCGCACTTTCAGACTCTCATGGCTATTGCCGAAAAAGCGGGCTAGACTTGGATAGGTCCTGTCGTTGTGATGCGAATCCTGATCCCGGCGATGCTCGCGTGTTGTGCGTTCGCTCAATCGGCGATTTATGTGCGCAACGCGGCCAACCCGGCCGTTAGCTCCGGGGTTGCTCCGGGATCTCTGATTGAGGTCGGCATATTTACCCAGGGAGGCCCGATAGAACCGATCGACCCAAGGGCAGCCACAGTCCAGCTTTCGAGTTTCGGAAACCAACCTCCTAGAACATTGCCGGTCGTTGACGGCAAGTCGCCTGTTTCTGTACTGGCCTTCGTTCCTACCGACGTGGCACTTGGCACCGCCAGCATGCAATTACTGACCAATGGCGTCGATCGGGGATCTACGAACGTCTCGATTGTGCCGACTAGCTTCGCTCTGTTTAGTAAGAACGGCCTCTCAGTCGCGCAGAACATATCTTCAGACCAAAGCGTTGAAGCGAATAGCCTGACCCATCCAGTGGCTCCGGGCGGCCTTTTGACATTGTGGGGAACGGGCCTCGGCCAAGCCAGACGCGATCAGGTGTCGGTCACAATCGGAGGCATAGCCGCCGCTACAGTCCTCTACGCCGGTCCATCTGGCGTAACCGATGTCGATCAAATCAATGTCCAACTTCCCGATGATCCGGCAATTCCAGAAGGATGTTACTTAGCGGTGGATGTTCAGGTCGGCGGGAAGCCGAGTTACCGGGGAGCGATCTCTTACTCACGAACGGAGAGTGGATCCTGCAGGCATCCACTGGGTCTGACGCCGGGCGAGTTGCAAGAGCTGGATGCCGGGCATTCAATCCTCATTGCAAGTGCGAGTATGCATTCCTCGATCGGGCCGGTTCCGCAACAGCCGATTGATTGGGCAATGCTCACGCGAAACGAAGGTGCCAGTATGTTGTTGCTCGATTTAAAAGACTACCGGCTGAAAGCCGGTAGAATCCTTTGCGACTGAAAGTCGAGGTTGCGGCTGAAGCCGCCTGAAGTCTGCTCCGGCTGAGAGCCGGCTCAAGGCTTGGTGGGCGCTGTGATTTTGAAACCCTCTTCG
>JBBSHP010000362.1:0-5472 GCA_038232555.1 Bryobacterales bacterium | reverse complement strand
TGACGTAGCTTTCAATCCACTGGATGCGCGGCCCGAGTTCCTGCAGCACCTGGCAGGATTTCTGCGAAATGGCCGCGAGCTCCGGGGCGGACAGGTTGCCGGCCCCGGGGATCTCTCTCTCAATTAAATACTTCGGCATAGTAGCTCCTTGGTCGAAAGCCCTTACAGCAGCTCCGACATGCTGAAAAAGAAGGGAATCTCAAGGGCGGCCGTTTCCGGAGCGTCGGAGCCGTGCACCACATTCCGCTCGATGTTCTTCGCAAATTTCTTGCGAATGGTGCCCTCGTCGGCCTTCTCCGGGTTAGTCGCCCCCATCACCTGCCGCCAGTGCGTGATGGCGTCCTCACGCTCCAGCACCATGACGACCACCGGCCCTTCGGTCATGAAGGTGACCAGGCCCCCAAAGAAGGGGCGCTCCTTATGAACTTCATAGAAGCCCTCGGCCTGCTGTTTGGAGAGCCGCACCATCTTGATGCCGCGGATACGGAAGCCGGCATGCTCGATCATGCTGAGAATCTGGCCGGTATGTCCGGAGGCAACACCATCGGGTTTGAGAATTGCGAAAGTTTGTTGGATTGGCATGTCTGTAGTCTTTTAGAGGAGGGCCTGCACGGTTTCGCCGATGCTGGCGGGAGTGGGGCAGACGCTAACGCCTGCTTGCTCCATGGCCTTGATCTTGTCCTCGGCTTTGCCGGAACCCCCCGAGATGATTGCGCCGGCGTGGCCCATGCGGCGTCCGGGGGGCGCAGTCTGCCCGGCAATAAACCCCACTACCGGCTTGCGCACATGCTCCTGGATGTAGGCAGCGGCGGTTTCTTCGGCATTCCCGCCAATCTCGCCGATCATCACAATCGCGTGCGTGTCCGGGTCGTCATTGAATAGGCGGAGTGCATCCGTGAACGAGGTACCGATGATCGGATCGCCGCCGATTCCGATACACGTGGACTGCCCGATTCCCAGTTTGCTAAGCTGCCCGACCGCCTCATAAGTCAGCGTTCCGGAGCGCGATACGACGCCCACATGTCCTTCCTTATGGATGTGCGCCGGCATGATGCCGATCTTGCATTTACCCGGCGAAATAATGCCCGGGCAGTTCGGACCGATGAGCCGCGTGGCCCGTCCCAGCATGAATTGCCGGACCTTGACCATGTCGGCAGTCGGGATGCCCTCGGTGATGCAAACCACCAGCGGAACTCCCGCTCCCACGGCCTCCATAATGGCGTCCGCGGCATAGGGCGGTGGAACGAAAATTACGGAAGCATTGGCGCCGGTTTGTTTGACAGCTTCCGCTACAGTGTTGAAAACAGGCCGGTCCAGATGGGTCTGGCCACCTTTGCCGGGCGTGACTCCACCGACGACTTTAGTGCCGTAATCCAGGGCCGTTTGCGCATGAAAGCTCGCTTCGCGTCCGGTGAATCCTTGAAACAACACGCGGGTGTTCTGATCGACCAGGACACTCATTGGACCATCCTCATTGAGCGAGCCTCACCACTTTCTCGGCAGCGTCTTTCATGCCTTCAGCCACTGTGAAATTGAAGCCGGATTCCTGTAGCACCTCGCGGCCCTTCTCGACATTGGTCCCTTCCATGCGAACCACGATCGGCACTTTCACGTTCAACTCCCGCGCGGCATTCACCACCCCGGTGGCCAAAGTGTCGCAGCGCAGGATACCTCCGAAGATGTTGATCAACACCGCTTTCACGCTGGTATCCGAAAGCAGAATCCGGAACGCGTTCTTGATCTGTTCGGCATTGGCTCCGCCGCCTACGTCGAGGAAGTTGGCGGGACTTCCACCGGCGTACTTCACGATATCCATGGTAGCCATGGCCAGGCCAGCTCCGTTCACCATGCAGGCGATGGTGCCATCCAGCTTGATGTAGTTCAAGCTGTAGCGCGACGCCTCTACTTCGAGCGGATCCTCCTCATTCAGATCGCGCAGTTCGAGCAGATCTTTGTGCCTGTACAGGGCGTTGTCGTCGAGAGTGATTTTCGCATCGAGGGCGTAGACTTTGCCGTCCTTGGTGAGAATGAAAGGGTTGATTTCAGCGAGCGATGCGTCCATGGCCTCGTACGCTTTCGCCAGCGCAGTCATGGCTGCGACCGCGGCACTCACGCTGGTAGCCGGCACTCCGATTCCAAACGCAAGATTGCGGCCCTGGAAGGGTTCCAGTCCCAGCCCCGGCTCAAGTGTTTCCTTCAGGATCAGGTCCGGAGTTTCGGCAGCCACCTGCTCGATCTCCATCCCACCCGCGGCGGAGGCCATGAAGACAGGCTTTCCGATGGCGCGATCCAGGACGATCCCCAGATAGAGTTCGCGTTCAATGGGCAGCGTTTCCTCGATCAGGAGCCGTTGCACCAGCCTCCCCTCCGGACCGGTCTGGTGCGTAATCAACTGCATGCCCAGGATCTTCTTTGCAATCTCAGTGGCCTCTTCGGCATTTCTGGCAACCTTGACGCCGCCACCTTTGCCGCGCCCTCCGGCGTGGATTTGGGCCTTAACGACTACGCTGCCACCGAGTTTCTTGGCGGCCGCTTCGGCTTCTTCGATGGTGTAGGCGACCTCGCCGCGGGGCACCGGGACATCGTACTTGGCCAGAATTGCCTTGGCTTGATATTCGTGAATTTTCATTTGAGGGTGGGGACAAGCTGAAGCAGGTCCCACGAATGCTAAAGGATTAGTGTACCAACTGAGCTGATTTGGGACTTCGCAGCAGCTTCCACGCCAGCGCGACAGCAGCGATGAGGGCCAGCACTGCCCAGGTGAGATTTCCAAGCAGGCTGCTCAGGGCCTGGACGCGATGACTGAATATCTCACCTAGACCGACGTAGAGGGCGACCCACAAAACCTCTCCTACTACGTCCCAAAGCAGGAAGCGGTGCCACGGGTAGCTGGCGAAACCGCTCGCCAGGTTGATGAACGGGCCAAGCGGCGTGATCAGCCAGCGTGTCAGGAAGATGCCCCAGCCGCCCCATTTGCGGGCGTGTGCTTCGGCTTGCGTCAGGCGGTCCTCGCCACCAACCCAATGGCTGATGCGATCCGCCAGGGCACGATCACCCCAGCGCCCTGCCGCATAACCGATTTGGTCGCCGAGGACGGCACCTAAACTGGCCACCGCGATCACAGCCGTGCCGTTCATCTCGCCATGATCGGCGAAAGATCCGGCGGCGATCAGGAGCAGGCTGGTGGGCAACGGGACTCCCGCGCAGGAGATCACGGTAACGCCGAAGAGCAACGGCATCCCATAAAGTGCGAGATCGCCGAGCAATTGCTCGCTGATGCTCACTGCTGCGGGTCCTTCAGCGGGGCCCGGTCAGTCTTGTTGATGGCCTTTTTCAGCGCGGCGATTAACTCATCGACATGGCGCCGCTTTTCTCTTGCGATGCGGATGAGCGGGCGGTGATCGCGCGAATGAGGCGGAATGCCCAAAGCGTCCCACAAGGCCCTTTGCGGCACATGCTGGGAGTGCGCAATATAGGGGATGCTCATCCAAGGGCGAATGGCTTCCGATCCTCCCCGCGCGCTCCGGCCTGAACCAACCGCCCACGTGGCGAATAGGGCCGTGACAGCGAGCGCAATCAGCAACGCCCCGAGGAGTAAAACCCGGGCTGCTGTACGGGTCACGTAGAGGCGACCGCCGAATTTAAGGAACGGAGTTCCTGCAACCTGCGCATGGGGCCTTGCAAGGATTGTATTCCATTCTTAACTACGGTCACGGGAGTGGCTGTGGCACGATCCCATGGCCGCATATGTACCCTCACTGCCCACACCGCTGCGGTCCATTATGATCAACTTGAAACATGCTCGTAGCCCCGGGGGCCCAGCTCGGCCCCTACAAGATCCTCGCCCAGGTCGGCGCGGGAGGGATGGGGGAGGTCTACGGTGCTCGGGACTCCCGCGTGGATCGGGACGTCGCCATCAAGGTCTCCAACCAGCAATTTAACGAGCGGTTCCAGCACGAAGCCAAAGCGATCGCGGCACTAAACCATCCCAACATCTGCACACTGTTCGACATCGCGACTTCGCCAGATGGTTTTGGCTATTTGGTGATGGAACTGGTGGAAGGTCCCACACTCGCCGAGCGGATTAAGCAAGGGCCTCTGCCGTTCGACGAAGCGTGGGTGATCGCGCGGCAAATTTGCGCGGCGCTGGATGAGGCGCACTCCAAGTCGGTGGTGCATCGCGATCTCAAGCCCGGCAATATCAAACTGAAGCCCGATGGCATGGTGAAGGTGCTGGACTTCGGACTGGCCAAGGTGGGAGCGATTCCGGGGGCAGCGGGAGAAGATACGCCCACGCTGACGACGCTGACCGAAGGCATGATCGTGGGAACGGCCGCGTACATGGCGCCTGAGCAGGCGATGGGCAAGCCGCTCGACAAGCGCGCCGACATTTGGGCGTTCGGCGTGGTGTTGTACGAAATGCTGGTGGGCGAGCGCCCGTTCCGAGGGGATAACTTCTCGGAAGTGCTCGCTGCGGTGATCAAGGAGCAGCCGGATCTCGCAAGAGTTCCCATGCCGGCCCGGCGGCTGATCGAAGCCTGTTTGCAGAAGGACCCGGCCAAGCGCTTGCGGGATATCGCCGATGCAGCGCGGCTGCTGGAACCGGCGGGCGCGCCGGGAGAGCTTACGTCGGGACCTCGGACCACGAATAAGCTGCCGTGGGCCCTGGCCGCGGCCCTGCTGCTGATGGTCGCGGGAACATCGTTCGCACTATGGCGCGCCACCAGACTGATCGAGCGACCGTTGGTGCGGTTGAATGTGAACCTTGGGCCGGAAGCGGTGGCCGGGGACGGTCGCACCGTCGCGATCTCGCCGGACGGAACTCGCATTGCGTTTCTCATGCGCGGTCCCGGCGGCCGCCAGACGCTCGCCACCAGGCTTCTGGATCAGGCCACTGCTACGCTGCTCCCCAATACGGACAACGCCCGTTATCCCTTCTTTTCGCCCGACGGCCAATGGATCGGGTTCTTCGCCGACGGCAAGCTGAAGAAGGTTCCGGGCTTGGGCGGCACGGCATTTACGCTGTGCGATGCGCCGGCCGGCCGCGGCGCCAGTTGGAGTGAAGATGGCAAGATCATCGCGTCGCTGGACACCATCACCGGCACCGGGCTTTCCCTCGTCGCCGAGAACGGCGGTGTACCGCACAGGCTCACCAAACCCGCCGAGAGAGGAGAGAATTTCGATCGTTGGCCGCAGGTTTTGCCGGGAGCCAATGCCGTTCTGTTCGCCAGCCATACGAGGGGCCCCACGTGGGACGACGCTAATATCCAAGTTCTGTCGCTCAAGTCCAACCAGATCAAAATGCTCCTGCGGGGTGGCTACGCTCCAGCTTTTGTTCCCACCGACATTTCCTCGCCGAGCAGCGGCGGGCGTTTGATTTATATCCGGGACGGCGTGATGTACGGAGTGCAGTTCGACCCGGTCAATCTGGAGATCCACGGCGGGCCAGTGCCGCTGCTGGAAGATGTAGGC
>JBBSHP010000361.1:0-5474 GCA_038232555.1 Bryobacterales bacterium | reverse complement strand
TCGCGAAGTGAGAGCCCAAGGCTTGTTAGTGATCAGTCTTAACATGGCGGGCAGCGTTCCTGATGCGGCTGATCTGGTAATAACGGACCCTGTGCAAGCGGGCGTGATGGCTGTGATGGCCATCGCGGACACCGCCAAATTCACCATCCAGCGTCTTAGCCGGCGCGTGTTTTAAGCGCTTATTTGTTCTTCATATGATCGAAGAACAGGTTGGCCTTGCTGTAATCTGAACCCAGCGGTGAGCTATCGTTTAGCCCCCACCTATAATCGTTGAACTTCACCGCAGCGCCTGGCTCCAGCAGAAAAGCGCTCCGACCTTGCGGTGCAAATTTCGCCAAGAACTTCTCGACGGAACCCACCGCTGCGTCGAAATCGGCCTTGTACCATTTGAAGATCGAGCTGACGTGCGCCGTTCGCCGGTCGGGCTGGAATTGATTCAGCTTCTCGTTCGCTAGCCATTGACGGACATTGTCGTCTAGCTGGGCATCCACCCGTTCAGATGTGTACGCTTCGCGCCGCAGTGGGGGACAACTACGGGCGGCGCACACCAGCGCTCCGTGAATTCTTGGATCGCCCATCTTGCGCAAGCGGCCCTCGATGTCATCCAATGACACTTTCTCCGCATTCACCATGTGCCGGGCTTCACTGAAAGGATGGGGAGTCTGCCAGATGCTCTTCACCGGGTAGTGGTCCAGGACCCAGCGCACGGTAAGTGCATTGTACGCATTGATCCATGCGGATTTGCGCGCGGTGTCGGACATTCCTTCCGGCCAGCGCTCTGCCACTTGGCGCAAATACTCGTCAAGCCTCTGACGCCCGTTCGCCTTCAATCGGGAATAGTCAACGCGTGCCTCGGCAGTCACATACTCTCTCGCAGTGGCATCCCACAGAGCAGTGTCCGCAGCGAAGCACGGGTACGCGAGCACCACCAAGGCAACGTTCCTAACGGCTTGGATGTTGATGACCGCTCTCCATGGCTAAGCCGGCCTTGCCCCACTCGGCCTTGCCACCCTTGTAATCCCGTACGTTGGTATAGCCCAGCGCCGCTAATTCACGAGCGGCGTTCTCGGAGGCGGGTCAAGTAGGGCTCCCGCAATACACCACGATTTCCGCCGACTTGTCCGGCAACAGCGATTGCGCCAGCTTGGTCACTTGATCCGGCGGTAAGTTCACTGCGCCCGGCAAGTGGGCATGCTGGTAAGTCTCCGCGAGCAATGTCTCAACAAGATGGAACTTGTCTCTGCGCGTAATCTTCTGTTGCAACTCTTCGTGCGAAATCAGGGCAACCATGCCGGATTCCTCCACCCCCAGTCTAAGCCACCGTGCCGGTTGCGTCGTTAGGTCTGTCAGACATCAACGTACAATTGTCCAATGACACGTTCCAACAACCACCCGGCTCTCTGGGCGCTGTTGATACTTGCTGTCATCTGTGCGGTGCTGGCCATCCTCCTGATGAAAGTAAATCGCGAACGCGCGCGAAAAATATATCGGGAACAGTTCGGCTCAGACGTGCCTAGGGAGCGGCTCCTGCTGGCCTCGGTCGGTTTTTATGTCGGGTTTGCAGGAATACGTGCTCTCACCCATGCAATCCGAGCCGGACGCGGACCTTTCCATAACTTTGCCGTGGGTGGACGCCACATCCATCACCTGGTCTGGGGAATCCTGCTTCTGCTGTTAGTCGGATACTGCTGGCTTTGGCAGGTGAGCAAAGAGGACCGGTTCCTGAGCAGGCTCCTGTCGTTTACCTATGGGCTTGGCGCCGCTCTGACTCTGGATGAATTCGCGCTCTGGCTCAATCTGCGGGATGTTTATTGGGAGCGCGAAGGACGTGCCAGCATCGACGCGATCCTGTTATTTAGTGCGCTGCTCGGTATGGGTATCTTCGGGGGTCGATTCTTCAACGCCCTTTCTCGTGAAGCCTTCAACAAACGGCGCGGCTTAGCTGGCCAGCAGGGAAAGGTATGAGCTCCGCGTTTGACTATCTGCAAGCCTGGTTCCAGGCGCAATGCAACGGGTGCTGGGAACACGGGAACGGAGTGACGATTGAGACCCTCGACAAAGGTGGCTGGATGGTGACTATCGACGTAGCCGAAACCGCCTTGGAAGAACGGGCCATGCAGTCGATCCGGAAAGAGCGTAATGAGAAGGACTGGATGGTGTGCTCGGTGGAACATCGGAAATTCCGGGGCCAAGGCGACTCAGCCAAGCTGAGAGAAATTCTCGAAGTTTTCGCTGCCTGGGCCCGCTCCGCCGGCAAGAGTTCCGGAACGTCCGCATGATCCGGACCATAATATTCGACCTTGGCAACGTGATTGTGCCTTTCGAGTTCACGCGCGGCTATACGCAGATGGCCACGTTTTGCAGGTATCCCGCGGCGGAAATTCCGAAGCGGATTCGATCTTCGGATTTGGTGACCCGTTTCGAATCGGGCCAGATGGACGCCCGCTCATTTGTAGCCGAACTCTCCGGCATTCTAGAATTGGACATCACTTACGAAGCGTTTTGCGACGTGTGGATGAGTATCTTTCTGCCGGAGCCGTTGGTTCCGGAGTCTTTACTTCAGGAGCTTGGCCAAACCCATCGGCTACTCCTCTTGTCCAATACGAATGAGATCCATTTCCCGATGTTGCGAGCGGCTTATCCGATGTTGGACCGCTTTGACGACTGCGTTCTTTCCTATGAAGTGGGCGCTCTGAAGCCTTCGGCCAGGATTTACCGGGAAGCCATTGCGCGCGCCCAGTGCCGGCCGCAAGAGTGCTTCTTCACGGATGACATCGCCGACTACGTGGATGCTGCGCGGCAGCACGGCATGGACGCTGTGCAATTCCTATCGCTGGCCCAACTGGAATCCGATCTGCTGAACCGTGGCATCTTGAAACGGTAAAATAGGCAATATGTTGAAAATCGCTTCTGGGTTGTTGATCATTTTGTGCCTTGGCGGTGTGTGCGCCCTGGCGCAAGTGGAGATTGGTGGCGCCGCTCTGAATGGCACGGTGACAGATGCTACTGGTGCGGCAGTTCCGAATGCCAAAGTCACGGCCACGAGCACCTCGACAGGCCTGACCCGAACTGCGCAGACCAATCAAGCCGGCTTGTATTCGTTTAGAGGTTTGCCGGTGAGCAGCTACGACTTGACGGTGGACTCGCCAGGCTTCAAAAATACGAGACGCACTGGTATCAACCTGTCGGTCGGTGCAGTAGCTACCGTGGATGTGGCTGTCGAATTAGGAACGGCCCAGGAGACGGTGAGCGTAACGGCCGAAGTGCCTGTAATTGAGACCACGAGGTCCCAGACCAGCACGACGGTTACTAGCCAGCAGGTCCGCGACCTTCCGATTAACGGCCGCAATTTCCTGGACTTTACGGTGCTCACACCCGGAGTGGTGCGCGACCCCACCCGGTTGGGTGATCTCTCTTTTGGCGGACAGCGCGGTACCTCGAACAGCCTGGTTGTGGATGGCGCTGACAGCAATAACGTATTCTTCGGGCAATCTACCGGGCGTTCCGGAGGTGGGCGCAATCCGTACAGCTTCAGCCAGGACGCGGTTCAGGAGTTTCAAGTCAACACCAATACCTACAATGCCGAGATCGGGCGCGCCGGGGGAGGCGTCATCAATGTGATCACGAAATCGGGCACGAACGATTTTCACGGAACGGCGTTCGAGTTCTTCAGAGACAAAGCCTTGAATGCGAATTCATGGGAAAACAATAAGAACAACCGGCCCAAGCGCGCGTATCATTTCAACCAGTTCGGTGGCAACCTCGGAGGCCCGGTGGTCCGCAATAAGATGTTCTTCTTCTTCGACTATGACGGCCAGCGGAACACCACTCCGAACGCGGTGTTCTTGACCGTTGCCGCGCCGTCCGACGCGCTCTCACAACAGGCGTTGCAGCAGTTGCAGCCGTTTCTGGCGTCCTATACCAATGCGTTGAACAACAACGTCTACCTGGGCAAAGTGGACTTTAATCTTGGGTCCGCTCACCGCTTGAGCGTGCGCTACAACGCGAGCCGGTTCATGGGCATCAACTTCGAGAACTCTGGCCCCAGCAGCGCCCAGGAACACACCGGCAACAGCAACATCACTACCGATAACATCGCGGCGAATCATAACTGGGTGATCGGCGCTAGATCGGTGCTTGAATCTAGATTTGGCTACACCCGCGACAATGAGCCCGGTTTTGCCAACGCGACCACGCCGGAGGCTGTCATTCGTCAGAACGGGACCACCGTACTCTCCATCGGGCGCAACAGCTTCAGCCCCCGCTATACCAACGCGCGAACCTACCAATGGGGTGAGAGCCTTTCGTATGTTCAGGGGCGGCACAACATGAAGTTCGGTCTGGACATGGACTTTCAACGAATCGGCAACTTCTTTCCTGGCAACTTCAGCGGCTCTTATACGTTCAACAGCTACGCCGACTTCGCGGCCCGCAGGCCTTTCAGCTTCACTCAAGGGTTTGCGGGCTCAGGGACACAGGGAGCACTCACTACGCCCAATGTGAACGAATACGCCTTCTTCCTCCAGGACACCTGGCGCACTACCGACCGCCTCACTTTTAACTATGGAGTTCGCTACGATTTCTTCCAGTACGCGCAGCCGACCGTGAAGAACCCCGACCCGGCCCTGGCGGCTCTGGGCCTGGACACTTCGCGGATCCATCTGGATAACAATAATGTTGCGCCTCGCCTGGGGCTGGCGTACAAAGTGAATCACGCGGGGACAATTGTGGCCCGAGGCGGCTATGGAATGTATTACGGGCGAACGCCATCCATCTTGATCGGCACCGCCTCCAACCAAAACGGCATTCAAGTGCAGACCTACACTCTGAATGCAGCTACTGGCGGGATTCCGGCTTATCCCAGTGTGCTCTCCGCACCCCCTCCGCTGAATCGCAGGCCCGACATCTTTGTCTTCGCTCCGAATTATGTACAACCGCTGACTCACCAGTGGAGCTTCAACCTGGAGTTCCAGCTCGCTCGAGATTACGGGGTCACTCTTGGCTACCTCGGCGTACGCGGGGAGCACCTCACGCAGACCCGGGATATCAATTTGTTTCCAGAGGTGAATTTCCGTCATCCCGGCACAAACGGCCCCGCACGGCCAAATGCGGCATTCGGGCGCATCAGCGTCTTTGATAGCAACGCCGATTCGATTTATCACGGAGGCTTCGTCCAACTGACGAAACGGCTGGGCCATGGCGTGGCATTGCAGACTTCTTACATGTTCTCGAAAGCGCTCGATGACGCTCCGGATTTCACCTCGGTGGTGGTGGGCGTCGACGACTCCAAGAATGTGCGCGATACCTTGCGTCCGGGTCTTGATCGTGGTCGGGCCAATTCAGATGTCCGGCACCGCTTCGTCTTCGCCGGAATCTGGGAAATCGGTTATGCGCATGGGACGGGAAATGCATTGGCTCGAGCGCTGCTCAGCGGTTATCAACTCTCGACGATTGCGCAATTACAGAGCGGCCGT
>JBBSHP010000360.1:0-5491 GCA_038232555.1 Bryobacterales bacterium | reverse complement strand
GCTTCTGGCTGCACTGCGAGTTTCTCAATATCGACTCTCAGAAAATGTCGAAGTCGCTCGGGAATATCCACACGCTGCGCGAACTGCTCGAAGCGGGATACCAGCCGGAAGCGATCCGCTATCTGCTGGTATCGGTGCCCTATCGCAAGAAGCTGAACTTCACGATGGACGGGTTGAAAGCGGCCGTGACGTCCATTGAGCGTCTACGGAATTTCAAGCTGCGCCTGGAGACGGACAAGTTCGCGGAAGGCACCAACGCGCGCATGGTGGAGCGAACGCGCGCCGCACTGGAGCATTTTGATCAAAGCCTGGATGACGATCTCAACACGGCTGAAGCGCTGGCGGCGGTTTTCGAATACGTGCGGGATGCCAACTCCGCGATGGACGCTGGAGAATTCCGCAGTGCGGAAGCAAAACCCGCACTGGAACTGCTGGAGCGCTTCGACAGTATCGTGGATGTGTTGCGATCTTCTGAGAAGCAGGCGGGGCTGTCGGATGCCGACGTGGATGGTCGCATCCAGGAGCGTAACCAAGCCAAGAAAACGAAGAACTTCCCCTTGGCGGATCAGATCCGTGCGCAACTCCTGGAGGCCGGGATCATCCTCGAAGACACCAAAGAAGGAATTCGCTGGAAACGAAAATGAAAATAGAGACGAAAGCCGTTCATGCGGGTGACCGCAAATTAGATCCGAGCCGGCCGGGCGCTCCGGTGCCGGCTACCACGCCGATTTTCGGGGCTTCCACGTACCTGTATGAGAATACTGCCCAGTTAGATCGCGTGCTGGGACGCGAGGAGCCAGGCTACTGCTACTCCCGTTACGACAATCCCACCAACGCAGCGTTGGAGGAGTTGGTGGCGGAGTTGGAGAGCGGAGCCGGCGCCTTGGCGTGCTCTTCCGGGATGGCTGCGTTGCACACGGCCATTCTGGTGGCGCTGACGGACAAACGGAAATCGATCCTGGCGGCCGATGCATTGTACGGGGCGACCACAGGTCTGTTGACGAAAGTGTTTGAGCCGCTGGGAGTGGCGGTGAATTTCGTGAATGTTTGCGATCTGGAGGCGGTCAAGACCGCCATCGCCCAACACAAACCGGGGTGCGTGATTCTGGAGACGATGTCGAATCCGCTGTTGCGGGTTGCGGCGATTGACAGGATCGGAGAGATGGCCCGACCGGCGGGGGCAGCGCTGGTTGTGGATAACACTTTTGCCACCCCGCTGCTGGTGCGGCCGTTGGAACTGGGGGCGAACCTCTCGGTCCACAGCGCGACGAAATTCCTGGCCGGGCATGGCGATGTACTGGGCGGCGTGATCATCTCGGATCGGGAGCACCTGGAAACGATGCGATCCATTTCGAGGACGGCAGGGCCCGTGCTTGGCTCATTCGAGAGCTACCTGACGATGCGCGGCATCAAAACGCTGGCGCTCCGCATGGAACGGCATTGCGCGAATGCGTGCCGTGTAGCGAGCTGGTTAGCTACGCATCCGGGGGTGAGCCGGGTGCATTATCTGGCTGACCCAAAGCATCCCGATGCAGACGTAATCCGGCGGCTGCTGCCGGCGGGACAATACGGCGCTATCGTGAGCTTTGAGTTGAAGGGCGCGGGCAGGGAAGACGTGTTCCGGTTCATGGACCGGCTGAAGATTGTGGTTCGGGGGACATCGTTGGGGGACGTGCACAGCCTGATGCTTTACCCGGTGATCGCGTCGCACCGCGATATTGCTCCCAAGCAGCGTGAGCGGTTGGGCATTCACGATGGGCTGGTGAGGCTGTGCGTGGGGATTGAGGCGGTGGACGATATTATTGAGGATCTGGAGCAAGCGCTGAAGAAATGATGGCCGCGAATAAACGCGAATAAAAACGATTGCTGCGCATCTGCGGATCTGTTGCATCGTTTTATGTTTTTGGGCGAGGCTGGTCAAGTCGTTGAAGTTATTGGGCCCATTTGGTGCCTGAGGCGCATCTGCGCAAAATTGGGGGGTTCTCGTCGGTTCGCCGACACCCAGTTTTGGGCGTAGAGACTTTTATTCAGATTTGAAAGATCAACGAACCTGTTTCCAGGGTCTACGGCGGGCACCGTGGTACCCGCTGCCTGCTTTCACTTTACCTTGGGGCTTAGGAACTGGATGCAGTTTGAAACCGGCCGTGGTGATTCTAAGGGGAATTTAGGTTTAAGATTGTTGTGAACGGCGCTCTGGGAAGCCGTCCGATGCCGGATGAAAGAAGAAAGTACTACTTTGCTTTCTTCTGCTTCTGTTGACCGACGCGGATTTTTAACGATTTCAGCTTCTCGTCCTGATAAGCCTTGTGGTCGTGCCGGGCAACTACATCCGTCAGGTACTCACTTACAACCGTCTCTCGGGGGAGCACAGCCATCACTGTGAATACCTCATTGCAGGTGGGGCAGAACGGGCGGAACTTCTTTACGTTAGGGATCGCCATACGAATCTAGCTTATCACGGAGATGCAGGCTACTCGGGTAGGGAGGTGTCATCCAAGTCGCCGGTCCGGTTCTCAAACTTGGTGAATTCCTTCAGGAAAACCATGTTAATGCGGCCGGTAGGACCGTTGCGCTGCTTGCTCAGCAGGAGTTCTGCCAGCCCGCGCAGGTCTTCGCGGTCCGGCTTATACACCTCTTCACGAAAGATGAAGGCGACCAGGTCGGCATCCTGCTCGATCGATCCCGATTCACGCAGATCGCTCAACTGCGGGCGATGGTCCCCAGGGCGTGTCTCAGGCGCTCGGCTGAGTTGGGAAAGAACCAGCATGGGAACGCGTAACTCTTTGGCAAGTAATTTGAACCCGCGGGAAAGCGAACTGATCTCCTGATTCCGATTCTCAAAGCGACCACGGCCGCTCATGAGTTGTAGATAGTCGATCACGACCAATCCCAAGCCATGCTCGGCTTTCAAGCGGCGCAGTTTGGCGTGCACGTCCATCAGATTGACACCCGCCGTGTCGTCGATGTATAGCGGAGCCCTCACCAGATCTGCCGCGGCTTTCTGCAGCCGCCGGCGTTCATCCTGGTTCAAATAGCCGGCTCGAAATTTTTGCTGGTCCACCCGCGCTGTCGCACAAATCATCCTGGTAAGAAGCGACTCGCGCGACATTTCGAGCGAGAAGACGGCCACGGTTTGCGGTGTGGTGGGATTGCAACTGACGTGTTGGGCGATATTGAGCGCCAGAGCTGTTTTGCCCATGGACGGGCGCGCCGCCAAAATGAATAACTCGCCTTCATGCAGACCCCCCGTCATCTCGTCGAATTTAAGATAGCCGGTGCTGATTCCTTTGATACGCTTGCTGGGATCGAGAAAGGTGTTAAGACCGCCCTCGAACTCATCGAGTATGCGCTGTGGGCTTGCCAGAGCATCTTTGGCGCGGGCTTCCCCCAACTTAAGCAGGCTCTCTTCCGCGCCGGCGAGTATCTGTCCGGCATCGTCTACGCCGAGAATACAGCGGTCAATCAGGGATTGCGAAGTGAAGATAATACGCCGCAGAACAGATTTATCCTTGACGATTCGGATATAGCCTTCCACATTCGAGAGCGTGGGCAATCCATCGTCAAGCGAGACCAGGTAGGTGAGGCCGTCGCAGGATTCGAGCTGATTTTGTTTCATCAACTCATTGGCGAGGGTGACTCGATCAATACGCTCCCCACGCGCGTAAAGCTCGCCCATGCGGAGGAAAATGCGGCGATGCTTTTCAAGACTGAAGTCTTCGGGTTCCAGGGCGCCGGCAACCTCGATGAAGGCCGTATCGTCCGTCAGGACGGAGCCGAGCACAAACCGTTCGGCATCCAGGTTTACGGGGAGACCTTTTTCCAGTGCAGTATCGTAGCTTGGCATGCGGATCGTTCCACAGTAACGGGTTTGCGGGCCCCGAACAATCATATTTTATCTACAGTGTTCTTAAGGATTTGGGCTTCGGAAAATCGCTGTGGATAACTTTGTGCGGAAGAGATTAGCCGGTGCCCAAAGAAACAGCAGCTTGGACGGCACGGGCTTTGGATTTCCTCAAACCCATACACTAGAAGCAAGGACGTGTAGCTAACGTAACCCTGTGTCCCGGGTGGGCGTCCCATTGATTAACCTTTTCAAATGCGCCGACGCACTTGGGTCTATCTGTTCACTGCCGGTCTTTCTGTGTTCGGTCTGCTCTATGGGCAGATGCCCTTCCGTCAATTTCCGGCCGTCGAGTATTACAACTTCCCGCTGCCGCCCGATTCTCAGGAAAAGACCGAATGGGTCTTCGGCCGTCTCATATATCCAGCGGTGGTCAATTATCCGCGCTGGACGATGGATTACCCGCGCTCCGATCGTCACATCTCTTCCGCTGTGCGGCGCTTGACGCGCATCCACGCGCGATCGGTCGAGCAGCCCATCAGCCTGGACGATGGTGACGACGTCTACAACTGGCCTTTCCTCTATGGAGTGGAAGTGGGTTACTGGGACTTGACTGATGAACAGTGTAAAAAGCTGCGGGATTTTCTGCTGCGCGGCGGATTTTTCATGTGCGACGATTTTCACGGGACGCGGGAATGGGCCAACTTTATGGCCAGCATGAATCGCGTGTTCCCGGACCGGCCGGTGGTCGAGATCGACAACAAGGATCCGATCTTCCATACGATCTACGATCTGGATGATCGCTACCAGGTTCCGGGCGCGCAGTTCCTGGAGAGCGGGCGGGTTTATGAACAGGATGGGTTTGAGCCTCGGTGGCGCGGAATTTACGATGACAAGCACCGCATCATGGTCGCCATGTGCCACAACATGGATTTAGGGGATTCCTGGGAGCACGCGGACAACCCTCTGTACCCTGAAAAATTCGCCGCTATGGGCCTTCGGATCGGCGTGAATTATATCGTGTATTCGATGACCCATTAAACACGATCAAAACCCGGATCAATCATGAAGATTCGCACCAGTATTCTAGCCGTTTGTGCAACCTTTGGGCTGCTGGGTGCAATCTATGCGCAGATGCCGTTCCGCGAGTACCCGGGCTGGGAATATTACAATTTCCCGAAGCCCATCGATTGGGAGGAGAAGACGGAGTGGGTGTTTGCGCGGTTGATTTATCCCGCCGTTCAGGATTATGGCTGGCGCGGACGTCGCGGCGGGAACAATTGGACTATCGATTACCCGCGCTCAGACCGGCATTTAGCTGCGGCCGTGCGCCGCTTGACACGCATTCACGCGCGGTCTGTCGAACAGCCGGTCAATCCCGACGACGGCGACGACATTTACAACTGGCCATTTCTGTATGGGGTGGAGGTAGGGCATTGGAATCTCACCGACAACCAAGCCGCGAAGATGCGCGATTTCCTTCTGCGAGGCGGCTTTTTTATGTGTGACGACTTCCACGGTACTCAGGAATGGCAGGTCTTTATTGCCAGCATGGGCCGCATCTTTCCCGATCGGCCGATTATTGAAATTCCCACCGCCGACCCGATTTTTCACACGATCTACGATCTGGACGATCGATACCAAGTGCCT
>JBBSHP010000359.1:0-5493 GCA_038232555.1 Bryobacterales bacterium | reverse complement strand
GGGTGAGTCCGCACAACCGCTTCTATTTCGCTCATGTTGAACAATGGTAACCACTTCTGTGTTCAAGCTTCGAGGTCTACTGCCGTTTAAAGGTTTATGCATTGGGCGGGTGGACGGTCCACCTGAACCGGCGGACAGCCGCCCGGTTCCCTAATTGCTCGCTAGTGCAGCGAGATCTTGATCCTTGTACTGTAACTGGAATAGCTTCCAGTAAATACCCCGGAGAGCGAGTAATTGCTGATGTGTCCCGAGTTCCCGCCGCTCTCCTTTATGCATCACCATGATCCGGTCCGCCCGCTGGATTGTCGACAGCCGATGGGCGATTACTATGGAAGTTCGGTCCTGCACTAACCGCGCGAAGGCCTGGCGGACGCGGGATTCCGTCTCTGTGTCGACGCTGGAGGTGGCTTCGTCCAACACCAGGAATCGTGGATCGTGTGCGAGTGCGCGGGCAAAGCTGATTAACTGCTTTTGTCCCGTAGAGAAGCCCTGGCCGCGTTCCCGAACCTCGTGATCGAAGCCGTCGGGCAGAGTATCGATGAAATCGAGCAGATTGACCCGCTCCGCGGAAGCTCGGAGTTGCGCGTCGGGAATGCCCTCGGTCCCCAGCCGAATATTGCTTGCAACGCTTCCGCTGAAAAGATGGGGGTCCTGCAAGACAACGCCGAAATTCCTGCGCAGATCTTCCAAATCGAACTCGCGCACATCGATTCCACCAATCCGGATATGTCCGCGCTGCACGTCATAGAATCGGAGCAGCAGGTTGGTCAGGGTCGTCTTGCCAGCACCGGTGTGGCCGACCACGGCCATTGTCTCGCCTGGTTGGACGGTGAAAGTCACATCGCGCAGGACCCAATCCTCATCTTTGTAAGCGAACCAGACCCGGTCGAACTGGATCGCGGCCGGCCCCAGTGGAAACGGCTGTGCTTTGACAGGCGCCTGGATGAGAACGGGGGTGTCCAACAAAGTGAAGATCCGCTCCGAGGCTGCCATGGCGGACTGAAGAATGTTGTATTTTTCGCTCAGGTCCTGAATAGGGCGAAAGAAACGCAGCCCGTACTGTAAGAACGCCACCAGGATACCGAGGGTGAGTGCGCCTGCGCGAATGCGAAATCCGGCGTAGGCGAGAAGCATGGCCAGCGCCAGCATTCCAAGAAATTCGACCACCGGATAAAACCAGCCATAGGCGTTGATGGCGTCAATATAAGCGTCGCGATGGTCGCGATTGATTTGGTCAAATTCGCGAATACTTTGGGCCTCGCGGTTGAAAAGCTGGAGCACGCGAATACCGTTGATATGCTCCTGCAGGTAGGAGTTGATCTTGGCGATCGCTACTCGAATGCAACGGTAGCTTTGCTGCACAGAGCGCCGGAAGAGCATGGTCACCAGAACTACGGCGGGCATGACAGCGAGAAGCAACCCGGTCATCCCGGGACTCAGATTGAACATAGCATTCAGCACAAAGCTGAGGGCGAGCAGATCGCCGATGATCATGACGAGCCCGGAAGCGAATAGTTCGTTCAAAACATCCGCGTCGGTGGTTACGCGAGTGACCAGGCGCCCCACTGGATTGCGATCGTAGAACACCAGGTCGAGCTTTTGCATTTTCGCCATCAGTTGGCGCCGGAGGTCGAACATGGCTTTCTGGCCAGTCCACTGCATTAGGAAGGTCTGACCGAAATCACACAAAAACGAGGCGATAATGGCCAAGAGGTATAGACCCGAGAGCTGTCCCAGACCAGTCCAGGGATCGGCGGAGAGGTACGGGTCGAGGAGTGTTAGGGAAGGATGGGCGGGTGGGACAAGATATCGATCGACGGCCAGCTTGGTGAGGAGCGGTCCGGCGATTTGCAGGAGAGACGTGAAAAAAAGGCAGACCAGCGACGCGGCGACGACCTTTCGATAAGGTCGCATATACGAGAGGAGCCGGCGCATGAGGCGCCCATCGTACGCTTTGCCTAGAACCTCCTCTTCCACTTAGCTCTTCCCCGATTGTATCGGAAGAAATATTGCGCCACGTTCTTAGAGCCAGTACTCCCAGCGGTGGGTTGCCAGTACGTAGCCGCACAGGCAGGCATTGGTGACGGCATGTGCCAAAATGCAATCCCCCAGGCTGCGGGTACGGACCATCCACCAGTTGTAAACGATCCCTGCGATCAGTCCAACGTCCCAAAAAGGTCCGTGCTCTGAGGCGAACATAACGGCCGTAATCCAAAAAGATTGGGCTTGGTAAGTGCCGAGACGGACTTGCTCGAACTTGGGAGAAATCAGCCAGCGCATCAGCCACGCACGCCAGAAGAGCTCTTCAATGATCGGAACCAAAACCACAGCGCGCAAAATCCGGCTTCCGATCACAATAGGATCCAGCCGGTCCGCCGGGGGCAGGGAGCTGCTTAGCTGACCAGTGATAGCATTCTGAAATAGCCAGTGTAGGCGGTATTGGGGAAAGAGCAGATCAGGCAGAATCCACAGGATAAATACTGCAATTCCGACCAAAGTACTGGGGGCCAGCGCGCTGGCATGCAGGTCGATAATGCGTTTTGAGAACACATACAGAACGACACTGAGCAATATAACGCGGAGTGGCCCTTCCACTATGGCCGGAAGCGGATTTACTTTCTGCAGTGCTAGAAAGATCAGGAATACGAGAAAGGGAACGACGTACGGCAGATTCGGATTTCGAATGTGCCTCTGTATGAACGACAAGGCGCAGCCTTTATCCGAGCTTTGCCATCAATTCTCGAATCCTTTGCTGGTCGCGTTCAGAAGGGTTGGAGCGCATAGCAACATCCAGTTCCCGTTTCGCATCCGGCTTATTGCCCTTTTGGTAAAGAGCCATCGCGTAATGCAAGCGATAAGTGGGGTTGGCAGGGACGCGGGCCACCAATTCTTTCAATAGCCGCAATCCTTCATCGGTCAGATTTTTCTTCAGGAAAATCAGGCCTACTGTGTCGAGCACATCCGGGTCGCCCGGCTTCTTATTGCGGGCCCGCTCCGCCATCGCTAAGGCATTGTCCAAGTCCACGCCTTCATCGGCCTTAGCATACGCGATGTTGTTGAGAGCCACCATATTATCGGGCTGCATCTTGAGAACAGCTTCGTAAGTCTTGCGCGCTTCGTCAGGCCGCCCGTTGGTATCAAAAAGGAGGGCCACTTGCAGAAGCGGGACGGGGTCTTTGGGGCTCAGGTCCCGGGCCTTCCGGAAGCTTTCGATGGCCCCGTTCATATCCCCCGCTTTACGCTTTGCTTCGCCCATGCGAATGTAGACCGCCGGAAGCTCGGGTGATTTCGGATTCTTGTCGGCAACGAGCTGAAAATCCCTGATTGCATCCTGGTACTTGCGCGCATTGAATTCCAGGCTCCCTAACGCGATGCGGAAGGCGGCATTATCCGGCGTTTTCGCTAACTGATCCTGAACCAACCGGATGCCCTCTTCGATCTGGCCTTCGGCCACTTTGCATTCGATTAATGCGCCGAGCCCACGAGGATCGTTGGCCTTGAGTAGCCGGTCGAAATCGGCTTCCGCTTCCTTGAAGCGGCCCTGCGCAAACTTAAGCCGGCCTACCTGAAAACGGACATCGTTCGAAGTCGGGTATTCCCGCTCGAGAACCGCCAACTCGGCGCTGCTCTGATCGTACTCCTTCATATTGATGCGGCCGATGGTTCGCACCAGCTTGGCCGTGAGGTTATTCTTATCAAGCGCCAAAATCTCGTTAGCGTGCTGAACAGCCTCGACATTCTGGTTGTGGCTTAACTCCAACTGGGACAGAGCTAATTTCGCCGGGATGTAGTTCTCTCGCGCCGTCAGCGTGTCTTGAAAGTGACGCTTCGCCTGTTCGAAGCTAGCCTGGTCGCTCTTTAGCGCGTAAGCGCGAGCGATGTTGAAGTGCAGGATGGCCAAACGGTCTCTTTGAGCGGCGGGAGTTGCAGCTAGAACGGGCTGAAGTTCCGCGATGATCGCATCGGCCTGCTTCGGGTCAGCCGCCTGGAGCAAGACCGAAGCATGCATGGCAATCGCTTCCGGATCTTTGGGATGCTCTTTCATCAACTCCCCGACCACCTTCGCAGCCTCATCGTGCTTCCCACTTACGGTAAGGGCCTCCACCAGCTTCTTCTGGTATGTAAGCCTCTCCTTGGGATCGTCCTTCTCGCCCTCCCGGTATTGTTGGATAGCGTCGCTGAAAGACCGAATCCCAAAGTAGAAGTCACCCACTACGAGATGGCCATGTGGAAACTTGTTCTTGTCGGCGTTGATTTGAGAAAGAGTGGCGAGCATCTCGGGCCGCCGTTGGGTCAAGTAGTAAAAAAAGGCCAATTGAGCGACAAACTCGGCTCGCTGCGGATTGTTCGCGATCTTCTTCTTGAGGATTTGTTCAGCATCCTGGGAACGATTGGTCCGCAAAAACTGGGTATACAGGATGTCGTAGATTGGATCGTACGTCTTCTGTTTTTCAATCAGCTCCCTGCCTAACTTTTCAGCCTCCTGGTCCTTTTTGGCGTAAAAGAGGAGTTTTACCAACATACTGACCACTTCCGGTTGATAGGGCTTAGCGGAGTTGGCGGCTCGAAACTTGGAAATGGCACTGTCGAGACGCTCCTGCGCCAGTTTGGCGCCTTTCTCTCCTACGAGTTTGTCCCTCTCCTGAAGCAAAACCATGGCGTAATAACCGTCCAGGCGCAAGCCATTATAGGAGTTTGAATCGTCCGCGAGAAGCTTGGCAGCGACGTTGCTCAGCTCTCGAGCAAATTCCGGTATACCTGGAGAACTGGTGTAAGCGAAATAGTCGATATCGCCCAGCTTGGAAAGAGCATCGATCCAGATTGGGTCGTGAGGGGTAAGTGGACGATTCACGGGGTCGGCCTGCGAGGCCGAATTTGCCTGGGAACCGGGGTTTGTTTCGGGAGTGGCTGGACTGGTTGTTTTAGGCGTGGGCGCCTCGAGCAGGGCCGAGGAACGTTGAAAATCACGGCGTGCCTCTGCCAGGTTACCTTCGGTGATGTTTACGAGCCCCAGCCGATACCATCCCTCGGCGTTTCGGGGATCTTTCTGCAAGGCCCGCCGGTACATGATGGAGGCCTGCTTAGTCTTGCCGCGATCAGCATATTTTTTCCCGTTCTCAACATAGCGGCGACTGGCGGCTTTCGGGTCCGTATTGCAGGACGTAAATAAACCTAGCAGGGACACGAGGCATAGCAGTGTAAGGCGATTCATGGGATTTTCTCTTTAATCCTTTAATGATACTTGGAAATGCGGACCAATGGAGCAACTCCTCACTCTTTGATATCGGACATCTAATATAGAATCTCTAGGGGGTAGAAGATGAACATCACCAGCTCAGTGCTCGGCCTTGCACTGCTTTCTCAACCGGGACTGCTGCACTCTCAGCCGAACGTCACTGCTTGGGAGATCCTACAGCAGGGCGTAAGCGACAAGAACCCCGAACGACGTAAGCAGGCGATTGCGGCCATTAGCTCAATTGGCCTGGCCCCGCC